>DAOMGA010000009.1:0-14300 GCA_035430085.1 Pseudomonadales bacterium | reverse complement strand
CGCTTGATAAAAATCGGCGCGTTTTTGCTGAAGCAGTGAAGAAAATCGGACATTGATAGTTTCAATGCCATCTTGCATCAAGTGTAACTTGGTAGCTTTGTCCAGTACGGAATCCGGAGTCGATAATTTTCCGCAGTCATGTAGCCATGCTGCTACGCGCAACTCGTACCACTCGTCATCATTAAGATTGAAATCATGAAATACTGTTTTGTCATCATTAGCTGCTTGCGCAATCATTTCCATTAGTACAGGTACTTTTTGGCAGTGCGCTGAAGTATGGCGAGATTTGGCATCAATTGCTTGTGCAATGCAACGAATGAACGCATCAAGAAGGTTTTTAAGTTCTTGTACGAGAATAAGGTTGGTCAGCGCAATGGCTGCATAAGAAGCCAGGGCTGCGACCAGGGATTCTGTTCTTTCAGAAAAGGCGACCACGTTATTGCTGTTATTCTCGCGTGAATTGATTAATTGTAATACGCCAACAACATCATTTTCGTGATTCAACAGCGGCACAGCCAGAAATGATCGTGATTGATAGCCAGTTTGTTGATCAAAAGCGCGTGTGCCAGAAAAATCAAATTCACTATTGCAATAAGCGTCTTCTATATTGATAACCCGCCGTTGCAGTGCGGCACAGGTAGCAACATTGTTGTGATTGTTGCTGCCGTCTTCGAGATAGAGAGGTACAGGCGGTAGCGTAACAGCATTGCCGTTGCTGCCCCCCATATTGATATTGAGGGTGTCATTCAATACCAGTGCAAATTCCAGGCGTGGCGCTTGTAAATCATCTTTTAGTAAATACAGTGTTCCGCCGTCGGCGTTCGTCAGTATTTTTGCCTCATGCAGAATTCGTTCAATCAAGGCGCGAGTATTCGGTTCGCAAGAAAGCTCTATTAATAAATCCTTTTGTTGTTCAGCTAATATCTGGTGATCCAGTGCTACAGCGGCAAATACTGATAATGCGTGAACCGCTGGCTCCATTTCTGGTGAAAAAGCATGTATTTCTCCGGTATTGGGATCAATAGCATTGATCAGCTGGAATACCCCGATCACACGACCGTTATCGCCGACTAACGGAACGGCCAGAAATGATTGTGAGTGATAGCCAGTTTGTTGGTCAAATGCATGTGTGCCAGAAAAATCAAAACGTCTGCCGTCATCGTTTTCTGTAGCATAAGCGTCAGCAATATTAACGAGTCCGCGGTGGTGATATGCCCATGCAGCGATATTGTGTTCGTTAGCGGTGCGTGAAGTATGCGTTTCTATATATAAAGGCACAGCAGGAAACGCTGGCTGCTGTCTTGCGGTTGTATCTGATGTGATACCCAGCGATTGGTTGCGTACGATAATGAATTCGAGTCGGTTATCCTTTCTGTATTCATCTTGTCGCACCAGATAAAATGTGCCGCCATCTGCACCAGTAATATCCTGAGCTTCAGTCAGAATAATTTCACACAGCCGATAGACGTCTTTTTCAGCGGCAATTTTTTGTGCAGTACTTAATAGACGGCGATATAGTTCAATGCTCATGTCCGCCGGCGGCGTGTTGCTGATCATGGTGGTCACCAGGGTGAGGGTGTGATTATCGGAGGAGCTCCCTGCGCTTATTCTAGCAGTGCTGGCTTACCTGGGTGTGAGGTCTGTCGATGTGACTGGCAAGCTTCTATACTTGCCTGCTGGTTCGTAGGGAAGCTGGATAATCAATGCGTTTATTTTCGAAAAAAAAATTGCAGGAAGTGCGTCCGATCATCCTGTTGGGTGTTTTCCTGACACTGCTGATGGCCGGAACACAATTTTCTAGCGGGTATGCCCGGCAATTGCTGGACAGGCTTGATCTGCTGATTTATGACCTGCGCTTCAACCTGCTGTTACCTTATAACCACCAACAGCCTGCTGCGCAGCGGATTGTGATTATCGATATCGATGAGCGCAGCCTGAAGGAAGTGGGACATTGGCCCTGGAGTCGTAAAACAGTCGCTGAACTGGTGGACAAACTGGCAGCAGCGGGAGTGGTTAGTGTCACATTTGATGTCGTGTTTTCTGAACCCGAACCCAATATGGCTACGGAGATTGCAGCGACAGCAGGAGCGACACCAATCTCGCAACGCCTGTTGCAGTTGGCGCCGCAGTTTGATTACGACAGCCTTATGTCCGCCAGTATCGGCAAAATTGATGTCACGCTGGGTTATATCCTGCATGGTGAGAATTTTCGTACAGGTGAAATGCCAGCCAGCCATATCGATCTGGCCCCTGCGTTGGTTCAGCAAACGCCTGTGGAGCATATGGTGGGATATACCACCAATATACCGGTGCTGCAGCAAACCGCGCGAGGGCAGGGTTTTATCAATGGACCGCCGGATTCCGATGGCATTGTGCGCCGTGCTCCCCTGATGTTGCGCTATGGCGACCAGTTGTTTCCGAGTCTGGCGCTGCAAACCGCGATGACCTATCTGTTACTGGATTCAGTGGCTCCCAAGGTAATCAATGATGGCAAGGTTGTTTATTTGCAGAGTATTGAACTGGGTGACAAGCTGATCCATACCGATGAAAAGGGTCAGATGCTCGTGCCTTATCGTGGTCACAGAGGTAGCTTCCCTTATATCCCTGCTGTGGATGTATTGCAGGGTAAAGCTGACCCTGCACAGTTATCCGGCAGTATTGCGATGGTTGGCACATCCGCTATCGGCTTGGTGGATCTGCGCACCACGCCCGTGGGTGCAATGTTCCCGGGTATTGAAACTCAGGCCACGATAGTCGATGCCCTGTTGCGCGGAAATGTACCCTACAAACCGGATATCGCACTGGGTATTAACATGCTTGCTATCCTGCTGTTGGGTGGATTGCTTGCGTTGACCATGCCATTTCTTGGTCCGTCGATCATGAGTTTGCTGGGGTTGGGAACTTTGGCGATCGTGGCAGCGGGTAACGTATGGTTGTGGCAGGTGGAAGGGTTGGATATGCCGGTGTCAGGGCCGCTACTGACAGTAATGATCACTTACATCATCAACATTTCATTCGGATTTTTTACAGCGGCGCAACAGAAAGACCAGATCAAAGGAATGTTTGGTCAGTATGTTGCACCTGCCCATATTGATCGCCTGCTGGATGATCCGTCGGCGCTCAGTTTTGCCGGTGAAAGCAAAAAAATGACTGTGTTGTTTTCTGATATTCGCAGTTTTACCAATATGTCGGAAACGCTGTCAGCTAGCGAGTTAAAAAATTTATTGAATCGCTATTTCACACCGATGACTGAAATTATTTTCGAGCAGCAAGGCACGATTGATAAATATGTCGGCGACATGGTCATGGCGTTCTGGGGTGCGCCACTGGATGATCCGCAGCATGAAAAACATGCAGTGATGGCTGCATTGCTGATGCAGCGCAAACAGGCTGAGTTGCGTGATGTTTTTCATGAGAGCGGGCTGCCACCCATTTATACCGGTATCGGTATCAACACCGGGCAGATGAATGTCGGTGACATGGGTTCCAGTTATCGTCGTGCGTATACGGTGCTAGGCGATGCGGTGAATCTTGGTTCGCGGCTGGAAAGTATTACCAAGTTTTATGGCGCGGATATTCTGGTGAGTGAGTCGACTTACGCGGCGGTGCAAGAAGATTTTATCTGGCGTGAAGTAGATTACATGCAGGTTAAAGGCAAAAAAGAGCCGATCCGTGTTTATGAGCCACTGGCGTTACGCGATGAGGCGGATGAGATATTGCTGCGTGATGTGCAGCGGTATCAGCTGGCGCGTGAAGCTTATCTCGGTCGACATTGGGAAGAGGCGCACAGTCTGTTTTCGGCGGTGGCAGCTGAGGCGGTGAGTTTCAGCAAGTTGTGTGAAATTTACAAGGAACGGATAAAAAATTATCGTTCGGAACAGCTGCCAGACGACTGGTGTGGCGTCTGGCAGCATACTGAAAAATAATTCGTTAGTAGGCGCAACCGTAAGGATTCGATCTGCACTGGCAAGCAAAATCATTTGGTGCACAGCCTGGAGGTGCGCCGCCAACTGGTACGCCGCCCACATCGCCGTCGCCTGTGATGCCTGGTGGGTAATCATTAATAATATTGATGATGTCTTCGCCAACTTTGAAGGTGACGCCACCTTTACCATCCGATTGCCATGTGATGTCATCCGGCAGATCAGACATTATCCCGCGCAGGTAGTCCAGTACATCTTCGGGCGGTGTGGCAGGCTCGGTTGGTGCCTTGCCCGGCTGAATAATGCTAGCCAAACCGGGTTTGTCGAGCTTTCGTTCGCCACCTGACTTGCCTTGTACCATGACGACGCCGTCGCGCAGTATCACTACGGTGGTGCCATCAGACTTGATATAAACATCAAATACTGTGCCGCGGATACCCAGAGTGGCGGTAGGTGTTTCAAGTGAGTAGGCAGACTTGTCAATCTGCCCGGAGATCGTGCGCAAGCCGCCTTTAACCAGCGACAATACCGCCTCGTCCTTTTTGTCACCACTTGCATCATCGCTGTAAGCCTTGACAACAAATTCTGCATTGGCGCCGAGCGCAATCATGGCGCCATCTTTCATGCGTAATTGCAATTGGCTGTCTTTTGATGTGTTGATGCGGTCGCCAACATAGATTTCGGCACGACGATTAAGAACGCGCGCAGACTCGCCCGACGCCTGAGCATTGGCCTGGCCAGAAACGAGAAGCACCACCCCGGCTGGGCGGTTGGCTGCGTGCAGAGCTAATGCCATGCAGCCTACCAGCAGAACGCTGAAGAGAACAATGTAACGGTTTAATAGTTTCATTTGGTTTATCTCCCTGATAATCAGAAGCTGTAGCGTATGCCAGTTTGTACGCGAGTGCGTTCGTAGGAGTAATAATCAATATCGCTGTCGTTATTGCTGTAAATCACTTCAGTGCGCAAACGTAATGGTTTAGCAAAGCGCCAGTCCCAGCCCAGTGTGTATTGCCCGAACCAGACATCCTGCGTCTGGTAGAAAAATGGATCCATTCCATTGTAGTGGGCGTGTTGATAAAAAGCCTGACCATATATCTGATGCCCACCGGATAAATCGTAATTGACATCATAGTAAGCACCGCCGAAGGCGCGCGCATTTTGGTCGCCACCGCTTTTCTGTGCACTTTCGTCCCCCGCAATCACGCCAAATGTATTGGACAGGCGACCATAGCGGTGTTGAGCGGCAACGTTGCCAATGTACTGGTAGATATCACGCAGGTCATCATCAGGGTAGAGCACTTCATTGACAAACAAGGCGCTGGAAAGACTCCATCCGCCGAAAGTGTAGTGAGTCCAGTCTGCAGAAAGGCTGTAATAGTTCTGATTGTCGGAATCACTGGTTCGATTGCTCAACGCCGTAAATGTACCGCGCAATTGGTCTTTGCCAAACGCCTGAATGACGCTCACGCTGCCGTGGTAGAGATTGGTGTCATAGTCATTCGTGCTGAAATTATTGCGCATCCCAATGCGTCCTGATGCCTCAACGCCGGTATCGGCATCCAGCGGTCGGTAGTAGTTCAACCCGCCCTGCAGGAAATCATAGTTACCGGATTCCTTGCGGGCATCCGGGTTCAGCAGGATGAGTGGATCTGACGTGGCAATCAGCGGATTGTAGGTCGGGTTAGCGATGGAGCTGTCACCGGTGGTGGAATTGATGTTGTTGTCGTGTCCCAAACCTGCTTCAACGAAGCCGGTCAGGCTACCGATACGACTTTGCCCCATGCCAGCCATGTAATGGTTAACATCACGCATGACATAGGCTGGTGGGTTGGATTTCTTGACCACTTCAAAATGGCGCGCAGCGCTGTGTTCGTCGCCCAGTTTGTAGTAGGACTTGGCCAGTGCGAGGCGTGCCTGCACATTGTCCGGTTCTGCTAAGGTGACGCGTTCAAGGGAAAACTGTGCGTCGTTGTAGTGACCTTGGTCGTAGGCCAGCAAACCGTAGAGATAATCAAATTCAGGGTCGGATTCCCACTGTCCCCGCATCTGTTGCGCCTGTTTCCAGGCGGCTTGTGTGTCGCCGTTAGCGACGCGGTCGCGCAGGGATTCAAGATCAGCGTTACCTGCGGCAAAAGCCACTGAGCCTGTAGTAATAGCCAGAGCAATGACCAGTGGTTTCACGTACTTTTCCATGTAGAGCATCCTCAATGGATTGGTGTATGTATTCAGTTATGTGCGTTACCCGCTTCAAGAAAAGCCGGTTTTTCGCCGCCACCATGTATCAGCAAGCTGCTACCGCTGATATAGGAAGCGAGCGGTGATGCCATAAACGTACAGGCGTTGCCTATATCTTCCGGTGTGGCCAGGCGATTCAGGGGTACCGTAGCTGCTACCGCGGCAATACCGGCTTCGTCACCGTAGTGGAGGTGAGCCTGTTCGGTACGAATCATGCCACAAGTTATCCCCACGACGCGAACTTTGGGTGCCCATTCTACTGCCAGAGATTTAGTGAGGCTAAGTAACCCGGCCTTGGCTGCGCCATAAGCCGCAGTACCGGGTGAAGGGCGTTCACCTGAAACACTGGCTATATTAATGATCACCCCGCCTTCGGTTTGTTGCTGCATGACGCGGTTTGCTGCCTGCGAAAAATTAAGTGGCGCGAGCAGGTTCAGCGCGATAATTTTTTCCGAGAACCGTGGGCTGGCTGTGGCCGCATCGGTATAGGGTGCGCCACCAGCGTTGTTGACCAATACATCCAGCCGCCCAAACGTATTTTTGACGTAATCGACTACCTGATTGATCTGCTCGATATCCCGTACATCGGCCGCCATAAAGTGTGCCTGGTTACCGTCCACTTCAGGCAGTGATTCCAGCTCGCTGCGACTGCAGATAATCACGGTAGCGCCTTGAGCCAGGAAGCAGTGAGTGATGCCGAGGCCGACCCCTTTGCCGCCCCCTGTGACAATAACGGTTTTGCCGGTGAAATCGTGGTGGTTCATCGCTGCTAGTGCCTCTGAGGGAGCAATTCTGGGAAGATTAAGATGTGCTGATGTTACTTACCAGTAAACATGGGCCGGCGTTTGCCAAGGAACGCTTGTATACCTTCTTGCCCGTCATGGCTGGCGGCCAGCTGTGCGATAGCCTTGCCTTCCAGTGCCATTTGCGCTTCCGGGGTATTGTCGAAGCTGACCAGCAGCTGTTGCTTGACAGTGCCGATGGCCTGGGTCGCGCTGTTGGCTAACTGTTTAGCCATCGCCTGCGCTTCATGCATCAGCTGATCGGCGGGACATACTCGTGTGATCAACCCCCAATCCAGCGCTTCAGCAGCAGAGAGTTTGCGATTGCCGATGATCAATTCCTGTGCGCGACGCAGACCCACCAAACGTGGCAAAAAATAACTGGCACCACCATCCGGACTAAGACCTGCGGAAGTGTAGGCCATGGCAAATTTGGCTGTATCTGCTGCTAATACTACATCTCCTGCCATGGCCAGGCTGAAGCCTGCGCCTACTGCTGCACCATTTACTGCTACCACGACCGGTGCGCGCATACGGGTCAACGCGCTGATAGAGGCATGCAGATAGTCAGTCAATTCTTGCAGGCGCTCGCTGATGGCATCGCCAAAGCCGGAAAATGCTTTCAAGTCGCCACCGGCAGAAAAAAACTGGCCTGCGCCGGTCAGGATAACGGCGCGGATGCTGTCATCCTGCTCGCAGCGTGTGGTGACGTGCAGCAATTCACGTCCCATATCCATGTTCATGCTGTTAGCAGATTCAACGCGGTTGAGCGTGATGTGGGCAATGTTGTCGCTGATATCAAACAACAACGTGGTATAGGAAGTCATATGCAGGTGTCCGCAGCGTGATCTTTAATAAAGGCGGTGCCATGCTAAAGAGCGGGGTCGTGGTGATCAAGTCTTGTCTGATGGCGAATAGTGTTTTCTCTGTTCTGAAAAAATATCCAGCCATTCCAGCATGGCGCGGTTTCTGATGCTGTGATGCGGGGTAAAAGGCTCAGCTACCTGATCAGTATAGAACCCTAGAAATCCGTTGACGAATGGACGGATGGCGGTAAGGAATTCGTCAAATTCATGTATGGAGCATTTGAGTGGAAAGGTTTCATCAATCAGTAATGGTTTGCCGAGACAGAATTGGCGCACGGTATTGACTGCGCTATCCACGCCGGCCGTTTCGGGATAAATATGCAGACAAACAAAATCCAGCAGAGGCGCTACTTCATGTGGCACGAATCCCGAACTGGGTTTGCTGTGTTCCAGACTCCAGTCCACTAAACCGATAGTGATGAGTCGTTGTGGATCTTGTGAGCGGATGGCGGAAACCAGGATGCTGATCCAGCGCTTTGCAATATCAGTACGCGAAGCATGGGTGCCATCCAGTGCGATGTATTGTGTGAAATGGTTGCCGTGGTAATCATTGCCCAGCCAGCCGCGATCACGACGACAACGCGCAGGCACTAGCGGTTCGTTCATCAGATCGAAGCAGAAAATTGTGTGATTGCCGCAATAGCGCGCAGCGAGTGTCCGCCAGAAAAAAGCCTGTGTTTCCCAGCGTGCCGTTTCGTCCAGTGCTTCGTACCATGCAGGCACTTGCCGACGGTGATAGCAGCCCAGTCCCACCAAGTGCAAGCGCAATGAAAGTGAAGCAGCTAGTGTTATGAGGCGATCCAGTTGTTGCAATTCTTTTTCATAAAAACCGGTGCATGAAGCAAGAAAACGACCTGCTTGTAAATGAATACGCACCGTGTTGGCGCCGTGTGTACGCATGGCGCTAAAATCGCGTACTACTTTTTCCCAGTCTTCGTGCCAATAATCTTCCAGTAAGCGATAGTGTTCATCATGATCATAATTGAAGCCGACAGGAAAAAAAGTTTCGCTACTGTTAGTCAGACAGAACTGGTGGTTTTTTACCGAAATCGGTAGAGGTGGACAACGATCGATGCTAGGCATTTCTGGTAGATGCATTTTTCCAGCCGTCAACGGCCAGTGAATTGAGAAAAAATATCCCGGCCAATAACACAATGGAAGGCCCGATCGGGCTGTTGCTGAACCAAGACAGTAACAGACCGCCGATAACCGCCAATACACCGGTCAAACTGGCCATCCATGCCATTTGTTCCGGTGAACGCGCATAACGTTGCGCAATCGCAGCGGGAATAATCAATAGCGATGTCATCAACAATACACCGACTACTTTCATCGCTACCGCTACCGTCAACGCCATCATTAACATCAATGCGGTGCGCACACGTCCGACATGGATACCTTCTGCGCTGGCCATTTCTTCGTGCACGGTGATGGCGATGAGCGGTTGCCACAAGCGCCATAAACCCACTGCCAATACCAGCAACAGACCAGCGAGCATCATCACATCATGCAATGAAACAGCGAGCAGATCGCCGAACAACAGCGCATCCAGATCCACGCGCAAGTTAGGCAAGGCAGACAGCAGTACCAAGCCGGCAGCGAGTAAGGTGTGTGAAAGAATGCCGAGCAGCGTGTCCGAAGAAAATCGTGTACTTTGTTGCAGGCCGGCGAGTAAAAAAGCGAGCAGCACGCCTGCGCCAATCACCGTTAATGTCGGTGGTAATTTAAACCACAAGCCGATGGCAACACCGAGCAAGGCACTGTGCGACAAACTTTCACCGAAATACGCCATGCGCTGCCACACAACAAAACAACCGAGTGGTCCGGCAAGCAATGCTGTGCCGATGCCGGCGAGTAAGGGCAGTAATAAAATATGTCCGCTGATAAAAAAATCAGTCATGTGCACAACCTTTGTGCACATTGCCATGCAAATCGTGATCGTGATCGTGATGATGCGTGTAAACTGCAATGTCATCTGCTATTTTTTTACCGCCGAATAATTGCAAATATTCCGGATGCTGGCTCACGTGTTCCGGATGCCCCTGGCAACAGATATGTTGATTGAGACAAATCACGGTATCGGTAGCGGCCATCACCAGATGCAAATCGTGTGATACCAGTAGGACGCCGCAGTGATAACGGTTGCGCAATTCTGCAATCAATCGATAGAGATCGGCCTGACCGCAGACATCCACGCCTTGTGCCGGTTCGTCCAGTACCAGCAATTGTGGTTGACGCAACAGCGCACGTGCCAGCAGAACACGTTGCAATTCTCCGCCGGATACTTTGTGTAAAGATTGTCGCAGCAGGCTTGCAACGCCGGTTTCCGCTAGCGCGCTGGCAATCGCGGCATCGCTGGTTTGAGTTTGACGCAAGAAGCGTTGCACTGTCATGGGTAAGAGCGGGTTGAGCGAAAGTTTTTGCGGCATGTAACCGATGCGCAAGGTATCTGTGCGAGTCACAGTGCCGGAACTCGGCGCAGTGAATCCAAGCAGGGCTTTTAACAACGTGGTCTTCCCTGCGCCATTCGGACCGATCACGGTGACAATTTCACCTTCGTGCAAATCCAGATCAATGCGATCCAGCAGTTGGCGACCATCGGCATGGACGCAAAGTCCGCGGGCAGAGAGCAGCAAGCGATCAGCGGATTCGGCAATAGCGGGAGCGGGCTTGGCGAACATCTTCAATAAACCGTGCATGGTGGCAATCACGAAAGCGGTGATAATAGCGCAATTGCCGAAAGGCCTGTGCTGCGGAATAGCTATCACCTCATGAAAACCCTGCGCCTCATGAAGATTTTTTACCCATTGTTACTGTGCATGTTCTGTTCTGTCACTTCGCATGCTGATGAACCTGTGGTGTTAGTCACCATCAAGCCGTTGGTCTGGTTAGTGCAGGCGTTGGCGCCTGCCGGCGCGGATGTGCAGGTGCTGATAGCAGATGGACAGTCGCCGCATGACTATCAACTGCGTCCTGCAGATGTGGTGCGTATCCAGCGAAGTGCATTGTTGGTATGGGTAGGGCCTGGGCTAGAGTCTTGGCTTGACCAGATCGCCGATCGGTTGCCGGTAAACAAACAGTTATCATTGTTGCCGCATTCTTTTCATGAACATGACGAACATGAATCTGCTGCACATGATGAGCATGCTGGAGAAAATATAGCGGAAACCGATCCGCATATCTGGCTCGACCCTCTCGCCTTGCGTGAACAAGCGACAGCTATTGCACAAGCCTTGATAAAAATATATCCAGCTCGGGCAAATGAAATCAACCAGCGGCTTATGCAGTTTCAGCAAGACATGAGCGCGCGCGACAAAGAAATTGCTGCGCAATTTAATCCCGTATCACAAACCGGCTTTGTGGTGTATCACGATGGCTATCAGCGACTGGTGCAACGTTATCACCTCAACCAGCGTGCAGCGGTGTGGCATCATGAAAGTATTCCGGCTGGCGCAAAAGAACGAGCTGCATTATTGGCTTTGCTGAACAGCGGCGATGTGCAGTGTTTATTTTATGAACCGGAACACGGGCGCGATGCAGTGAGCGGTTGGTTAGGCAGTGCAGCTACCACAGTGAAAATGGTGGAGCTGGATCCGCTCGGAGAAAGTATTGCCGATGGCGCGGATGCCTATGAGCGCTTTATGCGGGATTTGGTCGGAAAGATGGTGAATTGTTTGTAATAGTGCTAACTGCGAATTGCTAGCCTCTAAATAAACCGGACAATCCATAACGCACCAGATGCTGTTTTGCATTCGTGCTCCAGATCGCCAACGCGATAACGCCAGCCTGCAACACGATGCGGAAATATAAAATGGCTGGTGGCGCCTGGTAACCGAACATCGGAATATTCTGTTGCAGCATATAAACATTCGCGGGCAACACGGCGAGACAATACACCGCAATCCACAAGCCGATACGCTGGCGCGCAGCTGGCACAAACAACAGCGCAGCAAAAATTAACTCCAATACGCCAGTGGCTAACACCGTTTCACGCGGATACGGCATCCATGGCGGCACTATCAAAGCAAAGTCATCAGTGTAAATAAAATGCGCGATACCACCGCCGATAAAAAACAATGCGAGAATGCTGACGCCAACCCATTTAGCTGGCGTCATGCGTGATGTGTTGCTGACGCGAGTGATTGCCATATCAAATTTTTCCTAATGCACGATCACGCAAGACAAACTTCATCACCTTGCCGGTGGCGTTGAGTGGAAATGCATCAATAATTTCCACACGCCTTGGTACTTTATAATTCGACATGTTCTGTTTGCACCACGCCACTACTTTTTCTGCAGTGATGTCGCTGCCAGCTTTTGCCACGATGTACGCCATTGCCACTTCGCCCATGCGCTCGTCAGGAATGCCGATGACAGCGGATTGTGCCACGCCTTCGCAAGTCGCCAGCATATTTTCAATTTCTGCCGGATAGCAATTGAAACCACCCACGATAAACATATCTTTCATGCGATCGGTGATTTTCAAGTAGCCGTTGGCATCCATGACGCCGATATCTCCAGTGTGCATCCAGCCGTCTTTATCGATCGTTTTGGCTGTTTCTTCATCGTTGTTGAAGTAACCCTGCATCACGTTGTAACCGCGCACCACAATTTCGCCCGGCTCGCCGCGCGCCACTTCTTTGCCGTCTTCATTGATACAGCGCACTTCCACATCGGGAATCGCGCGGCCGGATGTGGTCGCGATAATCTCGGCGTCATCGCCATCGCGGCACATGCTGACTACACCGCAGCTTTCGGTGAGACCGTAGGCAGTGAGTACGGTTTTAAATCCCATTTCATTGCGCATCTGGTGAATGAGTGAAACCGGAATCGCTGCTGCACCGGTAACGGCCAAACGCAAATTACTGATGTCGTAATCTTTCAGGTTAGGGAATGCAAGAATGGTCTGATACAGCGTTGGCGGCCCCGGCAATACCGAAATTCTATCGGCACCGATACGCTCCAGGATTTTTGCCGCATCAAACACTGCCATCGGCAACATCGCCGTGCCGCGAATCAGACACGCGAGCCAACCGGCTTTGTATCCGAAAGAATGAAAAAACGGATTCACGATCAGATAGCGATCATTTTCTGTAAGGCCAACCAGTTCAGACCACACGGAAAATACTTTGATATTTTGTCCGTGGCCGGTTTTTACGCCTTTCGGGTTGCCCGTGGTGCCAGAAGTAAAAATAAGATCAGATACATCGGCAGGCTTGACTTGCGCTGTGCGCGTCGCAACATCAGCATCTGAAACATTTGTTCCTTTAGCCAGAAAATCCTGCCAGCTGATGCAGAGATCCGATTGTCCGCGCAAACAAATCATTTGCTGCATATCGGGCAATGTTTCATTTTTCAGCATCGCCGGATAATCGAGATCGAGAAAACCGGAAACCGTGAGCAATAATCTGGCGCCGCTGGCGCGCAACACATAACCGGCTTCCGCGCCTTTCATGCGCGTATTGATTGGAACCAGAATTGCGCCGACCGATTGCAAACCGACGGAAGCAATAATCCACTCGGCAATATTGGGCGCCCACACTGCGATGCGATCGCCGTGCTGAATGCCGGCAGCAATAAACGCTTTCGCAGCGCGCACGCGTTGCTGCTCCAGTTGTGCGTAAGTGAAACGCAAGTCGCCGTCTTCAATTGCGCTGCGTGTGCCAAATTGTTGTGCAGCGTTCTGCACCAGCTGGGGAATGGTTAGCTCGGAAAAGCCCATAAAAATTATTCCTCGTTCAGACGTCGGTACTGGCCGTTGGCGTACAACAGCGGGTTGAGCGGTTCTTTGGATACCAGCACTTCGCGGATATTACCCACTGCAATTAAATGTGTGCCATGAACCATGTTGTTGGCGCTGTCGCAGAAAAAAACGGCTTGCGCGTTTTTCAGATAAGGCAGTTTGTGGTGTATTGCCCAATCGCCATTGGCAAAGCGCGCTTCACCGGCCTCGGCGCTGGCGCATTGAATAGAAATATCAGCTTGATCTGAGCCCAATACATTCACGGCAAAACTGCCGCCTGCTGCGAGGATGCTGTGTAAAGTGGTCTGCCGATTCACGCAGACTAGCAGGGATGCGGGTTCGTCTGAGACGGACGTCACGGCGGTGGCAGTCATGGCATGCCGTTGACCGCTGCCGTCAACCGCGGTGATCACGCACACGCTGGCTGCCAGCCGACGCATGCCGGCCCGCAGGGCGATCGAAGGGTGGTCCAGCAGCGTCATGCAAGGCGATACCGTGTTATGGGGGTCGTCATGATACCTGCGTGCGCAGGGTATAAACAGGGTCGAAAATGGCGAGCAGAATGGCTGCGGTACAATCGACAGTATTATTGCTGACAGCGCGCTTAAATATCGCACGGGATTCCGGTATGACGTCAACTCGACCATTCAATAGATACAGTCAGATAGCTAAACATACAAAACCGGATCCGTTCTTATGAATTTCATGATATTTGTAGGTCTACTCTTGTCTCTTATTTTATTCATTA
>DAOMGA010000008.1:0-15719 GCA_035430085.1 Pseudomonadales bacterium | reverse complement strand
GCCCTTTGCGCAAGTGTTGTGGATATGAAGAGCGGTGTGGGTATAAACAGTGTTGATGTAAATGCTGTTGACGTAAATATAGTCAGCAAGCAGGGTTTCCCTCGAGCAGCTTTTTTATGTTGCATATTGTTCTATGCATTGCTGGTAGCTATTGGTTTTAATGACATTGAAGAAGATGCATTTATCTATTTCAGATTTGCCAAAAACATCGCGGGTGGCTATGGCTATGTTTTTAATATAGGCGCTGAACACATTGAAGCATGCAGTGGCCTGCTGTGGTTGGGCTTGATCACTTTACTGACATGGCTGCCCCTGCATCTTGTAATATCAACAAAACTATTGTGTTTTATATTTGGTGCCTTGTGCATCCGCAATGTTTTTATTTTATCGAAACGTTTTATTGCGGATGAATGGATTGCTCTGCTGCCGGCTTTTTTAATGGTGGCTAGCATCCCGTTTTATACGTGGTCTGTACGTGGTCTGGAAACGGCATTCTACTGGTTTGTTATGTTATGGCTGGTTGAATGGGTAACAAACCCCGCGCGCATCCGTTATTGGTGGTTGCCAGCATTGGCCTTGTTGAATGCCCGGCCTGAAGGATTTGTCATGCTGTTGGCCGTACTGCCATACCTGTTTTTTTTCGAGAGCAAAACATCGTATTTCTGGCGTAATAGCATGATTGTTGCTGTCGGTTTTTTTGCAGTGACGTTATGGCGTCTATGGTACTTTCATGATCTTGTCCCGCACCCGTTCTATTTCAAGGTTAATCCGGATCATTTGCAATCATTAAACAATCTGTTGACCTATGGCTGGCACTCCGGCTGGTTGTTATTGTTGTTGCTTGCTTTGCCGGGAATATTGAAGCCATGGAATGTGCGGGACCTGGCGTTGCTAGGTGCGTTGTTATTTTCATTGTTATGGACAGTGTTTGTATTTGAAGACAAAGTTTATAACCGCCACACCGGTATTGCTTTGCCTTTTGTGTACATATCTTTATTGATGCTGATTGTGCGGTGGTGGCCGATATCACAATGGGCAAAAACCAGTTTGAAGTTGTCGCTGGTCTTGTTAGTGTGTTTCACGCTAACGTCTTCACGATATGTACATTTTCGTGATTCTCACCCTGCGCCTTTTATGGCGAATGCCATGCGTGCAGTAGTTGATGCCAAAAACTATTGGCCGGAAATGTGGCGCCTGATTAAAAATCCGGATAATTTTAATGAAAATCCAGACGGATTAGGGGTGTTTAATATTCGCTATAACCTGATCGCTGCAGTTGGCGATTTTGTTCGTATGAATTATCGTGATAACACCGTGGTGGTATATGATCAAATTGGTCAGGCGCCGTGGTATGCAGGTCAAAATACAGTTTTTATAGATAATCTTGGTTTGGGCTATCGTGATATCGGTCTCGCGCGATTTCATCAGTCCGCAGAAAATTCAATACTCTATCGTCAATATGAAGCGTTGATGGATGCTCTTGTGCAGTGGTTCTGGCCGGAAGAAAAACGCGTGTATTCTGACGAGGAAATTATCGCACGGCTGTTAGCAAAAAACCCTGAAGTTATTATCGCCAGAAAATCTTATATTGATAAAGGGCGTGACAATATGCTGACTAGGCTTCTGCGAAGCCCTGATGTGTCGAACCAGTATCGCGCTCGTTACTTGTTGAATGGAAGGGAAATTATATTTGAACGTGCAGTGGGCGCTGGAAATTTCCGTTTGTTGCCTGACAATCAATATGCAGTGCCGCCAGGAGCCACAGTGCAGGAAATTATTTCATTTGACTGGTGCGATAACTCGCTGTGTATTGAAACGCATTAGTCGAGTAAATAAGTGCAATTCAGGAATGCCAGTAATGCCTGGTACAGGTAGTGAAGGTCTTGCGCGCCAGCCAATTCCCGAATCGAGTGCATTGCAAATGTAGGTGCACCAATGTCGATGGTTTTTATGCCGGTTGTAGCGGAAGTAAGCGGTCCAATGGTGCTGCCGCATCCCATATCTGCACGGGCAACAAACATCTGCACGGGAATCTGATGTTTTTCACAGAGGTGCCGGAAAAAAGATTGGGTTGTTGAGTTGCTGGCATACCGTTGGTTGGCGTTGATTTTAATGACAGGGCCGCTATTAAGATACGGCCCATGTTTTTCATCATGTTTCTCTGGGTAATTCGGGTGAATGCCATGCGCATTGTCAGCGGAAACCATTAGTGACCGGTGTAGTGTGCGAGCCAGTATTTCGTCATTACCGAGCCAACGTTGAAGTATGCTCATGAGAAATGTTCCCTGAGCGCCACATGCCGATACGCTGCCAACTTCTTCATGGTCGGTAAAGACCAGCAGGGTTGGTTGACGGTTATCGCAATCCAGTATGGCTTGCATGCCGGCAAAGCAACTCAGTAAGTTATCAAGTCGAGCCGAAGCAATGTACTCATGTTTTAATCCGATGATGGCGGCGGGCTGGGTGTCACACGCACAAATTTCAAAATCCAGCACGGTCTCTGCATCACATGCAGGGTGTTCTTGTAGCAGCTGATCTAACAGTAGCTGTTTGAAATGACTTTTCTCTCCTGCTGGCGTGTTGTGCCATAGCAATGGCAACTCTTTTTGCGCATTAAGTGCGCGGCCATTATTGGCATCGCGATCAAGATGAATAGCAAGACTGGGGACAATGGCGACTGCCCTGCGAAAATTAATCAGAGCATTGGTCAATGATCCATTGGTTTTGCGGTAACTGACGCGTCCCGCTAGCGTG
The DNA here is from genome assembly GCA_035430085.1 of Pseudomonadales bacterium. GTDB lineage: Bacteria > Pseudomonadota > Gammaproteobacteria > Pseudomonadales > UBA7239 > UBA7239. Next base: position 12,965 of record DAOMGA010000008.1, on the reverse strand, counting down.
AGATCCCGATCAAACCACGGATGCAATAAAGCGCTGCCGTATACTTCTGCGCCGAGTTGCGCATAGTGATGACGGTGTAAATCAGGATCCGGTTTTATTTTCAGGCATGGGCTGTCGGTGTGTGCGCCGATTAGCCGAATCCCGCTTTCTGCTGGATTCTGTTGTGAGGTATTGAATGCGATTACTGAAGAGCCATTTCTTGTTATTAGATATTTTCCGCCAGGCTGTATATCCCAGCTCTCGCCCTCGTTGAGTTCAATATAATTTTGCGATAATAATTTATTTTTTATATTGGCCACAGTGTGGAAAGGCGTGGGTGATGCATTGAGGAAATCGATAAATTCCTGTTGGAGTTTAGTTGCCATGCTGCGATGCGCCGTTTGTAGGTTCATGTATCATTATGCGGCTTGTACACCTGAGTAGTAAATCGTATGAATCAAATGGCAGTGAATAAAGGCTGGATAGGCGTGGATCTTGATGGCACTTTAGCGCAATACGACGATAGTATCGGGACGCGACAAATTGGTCGTGTTTGTTTGCCTATGTTGCAGAGAGTAATCGTTTGGTTGGCTGCCGGTGTGGATGTCCGGATTATTACGGCTAGAGCCAGTGATCCGGATCTCAAAAGGTCGGTGAAGCCGTGGCTTATAGAAAATGGATTGCCAGAATTGGACGTGACGGATTGCCGTGATACCGATTTGTTGCAGCAGTGGGATGACAGGGCTGTTCAGGTTGAAATGAATACGGGTGTTCTCCTGACACCGAAACAGTATGTGCCATTAATTCCAACCGGTTGGGTGGGTGTAGAGCTGGACGGAGTCTTGGCTCATGCGGATGAACCCCAATCCTTGTCGGGTATTGGTTCTCCTGTTTCTGCCATGATCAATCGCGTCAGACAGTGGCAGATGGTTGGAATAGAAGTAAAACTTTTTACAAGCCGTGCTGCCGATCAATCACAGCTACCGGTTATCAGCAATTGGCTGGCTGAAAATAATCTTGAGCTGTCTGTGACATGTAAAAAAGATTTCAGGATGAGTGCTTTTTATGATGCTCGCTCAGTGCACATTGTTCACAACAGCGGCATGCCATCTTTGGGCTTTGCGGAAAATATACCCGGTGCGCCTTATTTCAAAGGGTAGTGTTCTGGATAGGGTATTTGTGCGACACCACTGTCGACAGCTGCGCGTGCTACTGCTGCAGAAACCCGCGATAAAAGACGTGGATCGGTTGGCTTGGGAATGATGTAGTGTCGCCCGAAGCTTAATGCTTCCCCGCCGTATGCGGCGACAACTTCTGCAGGCACGGGTTCTTTAGCGATGGCGCGTAAGGCTTCCATAGCCGCCATTTTCATTTCGCGATTGATAATGCTGGCGCGAACGTCTAAGGCGCCACGAAAGATAAAGGGGAATCCCAGCACATTGTTGACTTGATTGGGGTAATCCGAGCGACCAGTGGCGATAACGACATCATTGCGTGTAGCAATTGCCAATTCAGGCCGAATTTCCGGATCGGGATTGGAGCCTGCAAACACAATAGGGTTAGGAGCCATTTTTAATAGCTGCTCTGCGCTCAGTAGATCAGGACCGGACAGCCCCACAAAGACATCGGCACCTGAGATAGCATCGTCCAGCGTGCGTAACTGGGTATCAATGGCAAAACGCGCCTTGTAAGGTCCAAGATCAGTACGTCCGGTGTGGATAACCCCTTTGCTATCCAGCATTAGAATGTTCTGCCGTGGTGCTCCTGCTGCTATGAGTAGATCGCAGCTGGCAATTGCGGCAGCACCCGCGCCAAGAAATACAATTTTCGCTGTTTGTAGCTGCTTGCCTTGTATTTCCAGAGCATTTAGCAGGCCGGCTAAGCCGACAATAGCTGTGCCATGTTGATCATCGTGAAAAACAGGTACTTGGCAACGTTTGATGAGTTGTTCTTCAATATCAAAGCATTCAGGGGCTTTGATGTCTTCGAGATTGATGCCGCCAAATGAGTTGGCAATCAACGCCACGGCATCAATAAAACGCGCACTGTCTTCGGTGTCGACTTCGATGTCGATAGCGTCAATATTGGCAAAACGTTTGAACAGTAATGCTTTGCCCTCCATCACCGGTTTGCTGGCCATGGCGCCAAGATTACCAAGGCCGAGAATGGCGGTGCCGTTGGAAATCACTGCAACCTGATTACCTTTGGCGGTGTAGCGATAAGCCAACTCCGGATCACGTGCAATTTCGCGGACAGGCTCAGCTACGCCCGGGCTATAGGCCAACGAGAGATCGCGCTGGTCTTCTGCGGGTTTAGTGATAGTGACAGCCATTTTGCCGGGCGTCGGCAGGGCGTGGTAATCCAGCGCAGCTTGTCTGAAATCGTCATCGCACGGCGTTTTTACATCAAGCATGCCGCTAGTGGTCCTGGTCGTCTGCAAGGTAGTGGCAGCAGTTAAAATTTCGCTGCCGCCGTATAGGGTGTAAAGTCGAGCCGTTCTATCGACCAACTTATTTCAGGCTGCGAGAGCCAAAACGTTGCTTGAAGCGATCAATGCGGCCACCGGTTTCAGCGACTTTCTGACGACCGGTATAGAAAGGGTGGCACGCAGCGCATACATCCAGGTTGATGTCCTTGCACAGTGTTGAGCGAGTTACAACGACATTGCCGCAGCTGCATTTTGCAGTGACTTCGGCGTACTTGGGATGAATATCAGCTTTCATGATGAACCCTCTGGATTGGTGTACCGCCACTGGATCGTTTGTCCGGCACGGTAATGGGCAAAATGGGATGCGCATGCTACCAGAGTCGAAGCTTCAAGGAAATATGAGGCTTGGGGTTAATGGTTCCTGCTTTTAGGCTTATATAGACACGGGATAATAAAGGCCAGGCGATTAAAACCTAGTATAAAAGTAGGTTTTATTATTGACAAAAACACTTGGTTATTAGATAATAAAAGCCTGTTCAATGACTATGGATTATCAACCATGCGTCTCACAACTAAAGGCCGTTATGCGGTTACTGCTATGCTTGACCTTGCTTTACGTACGGATAAAGGCCCGGTCAGTCTTGCTGAAATATCGGGTCGGCAGGGTATCTCCCTGTCTTATCTGGAACAGCTATTTGCCAAGTTGCGTAGCAATGATTTAGTCAGTAGTGTACGCGGCCCCGGCGGCGGTTATCGCCTCAGTCGCGATGCTGCCCAGATCTCGGTGGCGCAAATTATTGACGCTGTGAATGAATCGGTTGACGCGACCAGTTGCGGTGGCGAAGGTGATTGCCAGCAGGGTGAAAAATGCCTCACTCACGATCTCTGGTGCTTGTTGAGTGACAAAATTCACAATTTCCTTGGATCCATCAACTTGGCTAGTCTGGTGAATACCCAGAGTGTTCAGGAAGTATCAGCTCGCCAGGATCGTCGTACTGATGATGTGCGTCCGCTTAATGTTATCGGATCTCAGGCGACATTGTAGTCTGTCATTTATTGAAAGAATGTAAGTGGAGTGCAGTAGTAATGAAACTTCCGATCTATCTTGATTATTCAGCGACTACACCGGTTGATCCGCGTGTTGCGCAAAAAATGGTTGATTGCCTCACATTGGATGGCAACTTTGGCAACCCTGCGTCGCGTTCGCATATGTTTGGTTGGAAAGCGGAAGAAGCTGCAGAAAATGCGCGCAGTCAAGTTGCCAATTTAATTGGCGCGGATCCGCGTGAAATTGTCTGGACATCCGGCGCAACCGAATCCAACAATCTGGCGATTAAAGGTGTTGCCCATTTCAATGTGAAAAAGGGCAAGCACATTGTCACATCCAAAATTGAACATAAAGCCGTTCTGGATACCTGTCGTCAACTGGAGCGTGAAGGTTTTGAAGTCACGTATCTCGACCCGACACCGGAAGGCATCATTGAGCCGCAACAAGTCGCGGATGCATTGCGTGCCGACACAACGCTGGTATCGATAATGCATGTGAACAATGAAATTGGAACGATCAATGATATCGCAGCTATCGGTGCAATTTGCCGTGCTAAAGGCGTGATCTATCACGTTGATGCGGCACAAAGCACCGGTAAGGTGGCGTTGAATATGGCTGAGCTACCAGTTGACTTGTTGTCAATGTCTGCGCACAAAACTTACGGACCAAAAGGAATCGGTGCTTTGTATGTTGGTCGTAAACCGCGTGTGCGTATCGAAGCGCAAATGCACGGTGGTGGCCATGAGCGCGGTATGCGTTCTGGTACATTACCTACACATCAGATCGTTGGTATGGGAGAAGCGTTCCGTATTGCTGGCGAAGAAATGGCTGTTGAGAATGTTCGTATTCTCGCTTTGCGTAATCGCTTGCTGAATGGCGTTAGCGATATGGAGCAGGTGTTTGTTAATGGTTCACTGGATCATCGTGTAGCGAACAATATCAATATCAGTTTTGCTTTTGTTGAGGGTGAATCGCTAATTATGGCGTTGAAAGATCTCGCGCTGTCTTCTGGTTCGGCGTGTACTTCAGCTAGTCTTGAGCCTTCTTATGTGTTGCGTGCATTGGGTCTGTCCGATGAGTTGGCGCACAGTTCATTGCGTTTCAGTATCGGGCGTTTTACTACCGAAGAAGAAATCGATTACACGATTACTCAGGTGCGGCGTGCAGTAGAAAAGCTACGCGAATTGTCACCACTATGGGATATGTTTAAGGAAGGGATCGATATAAGTTCTGTTCAATGGGCTGCGCATTAAGCGACAGTCGGGAGTTCTATCATGGCCTACAGTGAAAAAGTTATTGATCATTATGAGAATCCACGCAATGTTGGTGTTCTGGATACTAAGGACAAAAACGTTGGTACAGGCATGGTTGGTGCGCCGGCTTGCGGTGATGTGATGCGTTTGCAGATTCAGGTGAATGAGCAGGGCATTATCGAAGATGCCAAGTTCAAGACGTACGGCTGCGGTTCTGCGATTGCTTCCAGTTCTTTATTGACTGAATGGGTCAAAGGTAAAACGCTGGACGAGGCGGCATTGATCAAGAATGTTGATATTGCAGAAGAGCTTGCTCTGCCACCAGTCAAAATTCACTGCTCGGTGTTGGCTGAAGATGCCATCAAGGCAGCGATCAATGATTTGAGACAAAAGCGCGATCAGTAATCAGTAATACGACAAATCAAAGCGAGCACAATATGGCAGTGACAATGACCGAAGCGGCGCGCAACCATGTACGCAATTACCTTGCAAATCGCGGTAGCGGTTTGGGTATTCGTCTGGGTGTTAAAACTACGGGATGCTCCGGCTTGTCCTATGTGCTGGAGTTCGTCGATGCTTTGCAGGAGGGCGATGCAGTTTTTGAAAGCGATGATGTCAAAGTTGTCATCGACGCCAAAAGCCTTGTTTACATTGATGGTACGGAACTGGATTACACCAAAGAAGGTTTGAACGAAGGCTTTCAGTTTAATAATCCGAATGTCAGCGCCGAGTGTGGTTGCGGCGAAAGTTTCCACGTCTGATTTTCTGTCATGGCTGAATCTGCCGAACATGCGATTGTCTGCACGCTGGCGCCTTCAGTGGATATGCAGCAGGATTATTTTTCACTATTTGGTCTGCAGCCGTCCTGTGAAATTGATCCCGTTGATTTGGCTGCGCGTTACCGTCAATTGCAACAAACCGTGCATCCAGATCGTTTCATGCGTGAATGTGATCGCTCACAGCGATTGGCGCAGCAGCAAGCGGCGCAGGTCAATGCGGCCTATAACACGCTTAAATCTTCATTGCTTCGCGCGCAGTATCTGCTGGAGTTGGCGGGTCAGCAGCGCGCGCCAGAAACCACTTTACATGATTCGGCATTTCTATTTGAACAAATGGAGTTGCGTGAGCGTCTCGACGAATCTGCAAAAAACATTGATGCGCTGGACGCTTTGTTGGTTGATGTGAAAAAAACTATATGGGGATATGAACAATTGTTCGCCGCGGCATGGAAAAAGAGTGATTGGTCACAGGCGAAATTGATGGTTGATAAGTTACAGTTTGCTAGCAAACTTGCACATGAAATTGATGATCGACAAGCGCGTCTGCTGGACAATTAAAAACTTGACGATGTAAAAAACAGATGGTTGAAAAGTAAATGGCTTTATTGCAGATTTCAGAACCTGGCCATAGCCCTGCGCCGCACTTGCGTAAGCGTGCAGCCGGCATTGATCTGGGAACCACGCATTCTCTGGTTGCTACAGTGCGTAGTGGCACGCCAGTTGTGCTGGCAAATACCGATGGCGAAACCATTATGCCATCGGCAGTGCGTTATTTTGCCGATGGCAAAACGGTAGTGGGAACAGTGGCGCGTAAACAAGCTGCAGAAGATCCGCTGAATACGCTTGTATCTGTAAAACGTTTTATGGGACGTGGTTTGCAGGATGTTGCCAGTCTCGGTGGTAGTTTGCCGTATCGGTTTGTCAGTGGCGATGGCATGGTGTGTATCGAGACCGTTGCCGGCGCTATCAGCCCAGTGCAAGCCTCTGCCGAAATTCTTAAAACATTAGCTGATCGCACGTGCGCTGCCTTGGGTGGTGGATTGGATGGCGTGGTTATCACTGTGCCAGCCTATTTTGATGATGCACAACGTCAGGCCACGAAAGATGCTGCCGTGCTTGCCGGCTTGAAAGTGATGCGCTTGTTGAATGAGCCGACAGCTGCTGCTGTTGCATACGGTCTTGATCGCGGTGAAGAAGGTGTTATTGCTGTTTACGATTTCGGTGGCGGCACATTCGATATTTCTATATTGCGCTTATCGCGCGGTGTTTTTGAAGTGTTGGCAACCGGCGGCGATTCTGCATTGGGCGGTGATGATTTTGATGCGGTATTAGCTGAGTGGGTTTTGCAACAGGCGAATATTATCAGTCTGGATTTTTCTGGTCGCCGCGAATTGCTCGATCATTGTCGCGTAGCAAAGGAAAGTCTTTCTACGCAGCCTTCTGTGCAGATGAAGTTTGGTGGTTGGTCTGGCGTTATTTTGCGCGATCAATACGATGCATTGATCGAAGCATTGGTAGAACGTAGTGTGCGCTCTTGTAGAAAAGTATTGCGGGATGCGCAGCTCGCCACAACTGATATTGCTCATGTTGTGATGGTTGGCGGTTCCACTCGTTGCCCTTATGTGCGCAAAAAAGTGGGTGATTTTTTTAAACAGACGCCATTGACGGATATTGATCCTGATTGTGTTGTCGCGTTGGGTGCTGCTATTCAGGCAGACCAGTTGGTGGGCAATCGTCCGGATAATGAATTGCTATTATTAGATGTTATTCCTCTGTCGCTTGGTGTTGAAACCATGGGCGGATTGGTAGAAAAAATTATTTCGCGCAATACCACTATTCCTGTAGCAAAAGCACAGGAGTTTACTACGTTTAAAGACGGTCAGACTGCAATGGCAATTCATGTTGTGCAGGGTGAGCGCGAGCTGGTATCGGATTGTCGTTCCTTGGCTCGTTTTGAATTACGCGGTATCCCGCCGATGGTAGCCGGCGCTGCACATATTCGCGTTGCATTTCAGGTAGACGCGGATGGATTGTTGAATGTATTTGCAAAGGAAACCAGCAGTGGTGTTGAGGCGAGTATCACAGTGAAGCCTTCTTATGGTTTAGGCGATGGGGAAATTGCACGTATGCTGCAAGATTCTTTTACGCACGCCAAAGACGATATGCAGGCGCGTAAATTGAATGAGCAGCGAGTCGATGCAAGACGTATGGTAGAAAACTTGCGTGCGGCATTGCAAGCGGATGGCCACTTGCTAGACGAAAAAGAAAGTGCATTATTACATCAAATGTTAAGTGATCTTGAGCAGCAACAAGATGGTACAGACAGTGCGCTAATTGCGGATCTGCTAGAGCGTGTTGGTCGTGACAGTGAATTTTTTGCAGCGCGTCGCATGAATGTTGCCGTGCAGAAAGCATTGGCAGGAAAAAGCATTGACGATCTTGCTGATGAGGATGGTTGATATGCCAAAAATTATTTTTCTGCCACATGAAAAGTTTTGCCCTGAAGGTGCGGTACTTGAAGCTGAGCCGGGTGAAAATATTTGTGCGGTCGCTCTGCGTAATGGTATTGAAATTGAACATGCCTGCGAATTGTCTTGTGCCTGTACCACGTGCCATGTCATTTTACGTGAAGGGGGGGACACTATTGAGCCACCGGATGAGCTGGAAGACGATATGCTCGACAAGGCGTGGGGGCTTGAGCCAGATTCCCGCTTGAGTTGTCAGGCTTGTATCGCCCAAGAAGATTTAGTGGTCGAGATTCCCAAATACACCATCAACCTCGCTTCCGAGCGACATTGAGTGCGGGTGGCGAGTATGAAATGGACAGATGTGCAGGATATTGTGATCGAGCTGGCAGATGGCAAGCCGGATATTGATCCGCGTTATATCAATTTTGTCGATTTACGTAATTGGGTTATGGAGCTGCCCGGCTTTGATGACAATCCTGAACACTGTGGCGAGAAGGTGCTGGAAGCTATCCAGATGGCATGGATTGAGGAAGCAGCTGAATAGTGTCTTTGTCATGCTGGCTGCCATATAATGCTGCCCTCTGATTTTGTCCGGAGTCTTACTGTAATGGCTGTTGAAACCACCTTGTCTATCATCAAACCCGATGCCGTTGCCAAGAATGTCATTGGCGCTATTTATAGCCGTTTTGAGCAAGCTGGCCTCAAAGTTGTGGCTTCGCGCATGAAGCACTTGAGCCAGACTGAAGCAGAAGGCTTCTATGCCGAGCACCGTGAGCGCGGTTTTTTTAAGGATCTGGTCGCGTTTATGACGTCTGGTCCAGTGGTAGTTCAAGTCTTGGTGGGCGAAGATGCCATTGCCAAGAACCGTGCATTGATGGGCGCCACTGATCCCAAGCAAGCTGAAGCAGGTACTATCCGCGCCGATTTTGCTACCAGTATTGATGCCAACGCAGTGCACGGCTCTGACTCGGTAGCAGCTGCAGCTCGCGAAGTAGCCTATTTCTTTCCGGCTACTGATATCTATCTCCGCTAATTGCATACCGAATCCAGGGCGCCCGGAGGCGTGGCGATATGAGTCAGGTCGATAAGGTCAATCTACTTGGATTAAGCCCCGCCAAACTGGAAGCGTTTTTTGCCGATCTGGGTGAAAAACGCTTTCGTGCCCAACAAGTTTCACAATGGATACATCAGCACGGTATTGACCAATTCGAGCAGATGTCCAACCTTTCCAAGCCGCTGCGTATCAGGCTGGCCGAGATAGCCGAAATACGACCGCCTGAGTTAGTGCAACAACTGGAATCTACCGACGGAACTCGCAAATGGCTGATCCGTGTTGCTGGTGGCAGTTGTGTTGAAGCCGTTTTTATTCCTGAAAAAAATCGCGGTACCCTGTGTGTATCTTCGCAGGTGGGTTGTTCGCTGGATTGTAGTTTTTGCGCGACTGGTAAGCAGGGTTTTCAACGCGATCTCACGGCTGCGGAAATCATCGGTCAGTTGTGGTTGGCAGCAAAATCATTTCGTAGTCTGGATGGGCAAGTCGAGCGTGTGGTATCCAATGTGGTTTTCATGGGAATGGGCGAGCCGTTGCTCAATTTCGAGAATGTGGTGGATGCAATCCATCTGATGTTGGATGACCATGCCTATGGTTTGTCCAAGCGTCGCGTGACGCTCAGTACCTCCGGTGTGGTGCCGATGCTGGATCAGCTGGGCAAGCATACTGATGTGTCGCTGGCTGTCTCATTGCATGCCCCGAATGATGAGTTGCGCAATGAGTTGGTGCCAATTAACAAAAAATATCCCATTGCAATGTTGCTGGCATCTGTAAAACGTTATCTGGGAGGTTTGCCGGATAAGCACCGTAGCGCCACTATTGAGTACACCTTAATTGATGGTGTAAATGACAAGTCGGAACATGCTCACCAACTAGCTGCTTTGCTGCGCGATGTGCCCTCCAAGATTAACCTTATACCTTTCAATCCGTTCTCGCTTTCAGACTATCGGAAAGTCAGCAACAACAGCTTGTATAGGTTTCGTGACATTTTGGTTGAAGCAGGGTATACAGCAACTATACGCACTACGCGTGGTGATGATATTGATGCCGCTTGTGGGCAGTTGGCAGGTATAGTCAACGATAAGACTCGACGAAGTGAGCGTTTTTATCGAGAGCGACTGGCGGATGTTGGCGAACCCGTACGATTTGTCCAAGGAGAAAGTGGGTCATGTTAGTGGCGATTACACGTTTATATACAGCATTGGTGTTGGCAGTTTTTGTGCTGCTCACTGGGTGTATTACTGAAGAAACGAGAGGAGATGGTCAGCCCGTAGCCGAGGCTACTAAAGTTTCTAAAACCGCCGCTTTAGACGACTATATAACATTAGCCAACGGTTATATGAAGGAAGGGAAAAGGGAGAAGTCGTTACGCGCTATTAATAAGGGGTTGGAGCTTGATCCCGACTCAGCCGCAATGTTAAACGTGTTGGCCTATTATTATTCTACTGACGGTGAGGATAAATTGTCAGAGAAGGAATACAAAAGAGCGATAAGCTCTGATTCTACTTATACAGCGAGCTACCTTAATTATGGGACCTTTCTATTTCGTCAGAAACGCTATGACGAAGCTTGTGATATGTTTGCCAAAGCTACGGAAGATGTTATGTATGGCAAACGAGATGCGGCATTTCTTAATTATGGTATTTGTCTCAAGCAGCAAGGAAAAATGAAAGAAGCTGAAGAGGCTTTTCGACGCAGTTATGTTAATGATGCGCGTAATCCATTGGTGGTATTGGAACTTGCGCAGCTTAAATTTGATACGGGAGATTTTGATCAAAGTCTTCAGTTGTATAACAAGTTTCTAGGTATGTCCAAACAGAATTCAAGATCACTATGGCTCGGTATACGTTTGATGCATGTTATGGGCCATGATGATAAAGAGGCAGGGTATGCTATGTTTCTAAAAAATGAATTTCCTGCGTCTACTGAATATAACGAATACAAGGTTTGGTCTGAGTCAAAATGACAGAGGCCATATCTTCGCACCATACTGATGCTGCAGATTGTTTAAAAATTGGGCAGTTGCTGCGTCAGGCTCGAGTCCAGAAGGGCATGAGTGCAGAAGAGTTATCGACTGAATTGCATTTGCGCATTCGTCAGGTCGATGCCATTGAGAGAGGTGATTTTTCAGGATTTAGCAGTCCCGCATTTGTTAAAGGGCATCTTAGGGCTTGGGGTAGGCTTTGTGCGTTAGATGGTAATGCATTGGTTGGTTTGTATGATGCTACCTTGCCAGTTCAAAAGTCAGCGCTGCCTCCTCCTGCGATTTTAACTGATAGATGGAATGTGAACGGTGTCGCTGTAGGTAGATCAACTGCTGCTTATATTGTCCGTGCTGTAGTTATTGTTTGTTTTTTATTGTTCGCGGTATGGCTACTTTCTAGCAACTATATGTCTCGTCTTTTAGTTGAATTGGAGAATGCCGGCTTTTCACAGATTCTTCCGTACAAAATTAAAGATGGGGTTGTCGGCAATCAGAGCGCACTGGATAACGGGAATATTGCTGCAACACAGAACCCTGTCAATTTTTCTATCATGCCAAGTGAAAATTCTGTGTCTCCAAGAGAAGCTTTCTCTGAAGGGCTATCTGCGAAGGAAGATTCCTTGTCATCACCTGAGTTAGCGGATCCGGTTTTACATCTGGAGTTTTCTGATGATTGCTGGGTTCAGCTCAAGAATAGTGATGGTGTTGTATTGCATGAAAAGGTACATAAGAAAGGTGATGTTTTTGACTTGTCTGTAAAGACGCCGCTGCATATCTGGTTTGGTAGGGCAGCGTCTGTGAATGTTAATTATAACGGTGCCGTAGTTACAGTGCCGGTGAAACAAGGGTTTCAGTCTGTTCGGTTTATATTGGGCGATGAATCTCCTTCAAATGAGATTGAGTAGTGAGGAACTTTTAATGTTGGTACATAGCCCCATCAAGCGCCGTGTGTCGCGTCAGATTATGGTTGGTAATGTGCCAGTTGGCGGTGATGCGCCAATAGCTGTGCAGAGTATGACCAACACAGAAACCCGAGATGTAGAAGCTACGGTTGCGCAAATCAGACAGCTGGAGAAAGTCGGCGCAGATATTGTCCGCGTGTCTGTTCCTTCGCTTGATGCAGCCAAAGCATTTGGTTTGATTCGCAAGCAGGTGAATGTGCCTTTGGTGGCAGATATACATTTTGACTATAAAATTGCGTTACGTGTCGCTGATTTGGGCGTGGATTGCCTGCGCATTAATCCTGGAAATATAGGCCGAGAGGATCGTGTTCGCGCTGTGGTTGAAAAAGCTCGTGAAAAAAACATTCCCATTCGTATTGGTGTTAATGCAGGTTCGCTGGAAAAAGATCTTCAAAAAAAATATGGTGAACCGAATGCTGATGCATTGGTTGAATCGGCATTTCGTCATATTGATATTCTTTATAAGATGGATTTTCACGACTTTAAACTGAGTCTGAAGGCGTCAGATGTTTTTCTTACAGTTGAAGCTTACAGAAAAATTGCTTCGCAAATTGAGCAGCCATTGCACTTGGGAATTACGGAGGCCGGTGCATTGCGTTCAGGTACGGTAAAGTCTTCTGTTGGTCTCGGTTTGTTATTGATGGATGGTATTGGCGACACCATTCGGATTTCTTTGGCGGCTGACCCAGTTGAAGAGATCAAAGTCGGGTATGACATTCTTAAAAGCCTGCATTTGCGAACAAAAGGCATCAATATTATTGCTTGCCCCAGTTGTTCGCGGCAGAACTTCGATGTGATACAGACGGTAAATGCTTTGGAAGCGCGACTAGAAGACATTAATGATCCGCTCGATGTGGCGATTATCGGTTGTTATGTGAATGGCCCCGGTGAAGCCAAAATAGCACATATTGGTTTGACAGGTAGTTCGCCAGCTAACATGGTGTTTGTCGATGGCAAGCCCAGTATCAAATTAGAAAATAATGAGCTTGTCGATAAAAAAAAAAAAATGATTC
>DAOMGA010000007.1:0-15981 GCA_035430085.1 Pseudomonadales bacterium | reverse complement strand
GTCCTTCGTGGACAAAAATGTCTTTCACCACCCCTTTTTTTTTTTTTTTTATCTGTTTCACGCGCGACGACGGGATGATTTTACCTTCCGCTACCGCCACCACATCCACTTTGCCAAAACACGCCCACAACACGCCCAGCACAAAGAACAGGATCATGCCGCCGCCCAGCCAACGCGCCAACGGGTGGGGTGGTGATTGCTGGATTTCCAGTGCGGCAGGCAAAAATTGCAGGCGTGTTTGCGCAAAGGTGTTTTGTTTTTGCGTGAAAAACTTTATCAGTGAAAACTTCATCAGCCAATCTTCCGTAACGGTGCCACTTCACTCTGGTAGCGGTGTAACTGCGCGTAGTAACCGTTTTTCTGTAGCAGTTGCGCGTGTGTGCCCTGCTCGATGAGACGCCCCTGATCCATGACGATAATGCGGTCACAGCCGTGCACGGTAGACAGCCGGTGCGCGATGATAAACACGGTGCGGTTTTTACAGATCGCCGCCATGTTGTTCTGGATGATGCGTTCGGATTCGTAATCGAGTGCGCTGGTGGCTTCATCAAAAATCAGGATGCGCGGCTGGCTGATCAGGGCACGCGCAATGGCGATGCGCTGTTTTTGTCCGCCGGATAAATTCGCGCCGTGTTCCTCGACTATCGTGTCATAGGCTTGCGGCAAAGCTGCAATAAATTCGTGTGCGCCGGCCAGTTGCGCGGCTTGCACCACGGCATCCATCGGAATGGCGGGGTTGGTGAGTGCGATGTTGTCGCGCACGCTGCGGTTGAACAAAAAATTGTCTTGCAGCACCACACCGATATGCCGCCGCAACCACGCGGTATCCACGGTGGAAAGATCCACGCCGTCCACCAATACACGCCCGGCTTCCGGCACGTACAAACGTTGCACCAGTTTGGTCAGGGTGCTTTTACCAGAACCGGAACGCCCGACGATGCCGATAATTTCGCCCGGTTTTATTTGCAGGTTCAGTTCATCGAGAATCACCGGCGCACCCGGCTGATAACGAAAACGCACGTGTTCAAAACTTACCGCGCCTTGTAATGTCGGCAGCGTGCTGCGGTTCGGATTGAAACCCGGTTCACGCGGTGTATTGAGAATATCGCCGAGCCGGTCGACAGAAATTTTTGCCTGCTGAAAATCCTGCGCCAGTTGCACCAGTTTTAATATCGGCCCGCTGATACGCCCTGCCAGCATATTGAACGCGATTAATTGGCCGACGCTGAGATCACCGCGCATCACCAGTTGTGCGCCCCACCACAGAATGCCCAGCGTCATCAGTTTGTTGATCAAGCCCGCGCTTTGCGACGCGATATTGCCGATATGTTGTGCGCGAAAACTGCTGGTGACGTAATCGGCCAGATTATCTTCCCAGCGGCGTTGCATCTGCGGTTCCAGCGCGAGACTTTTTACCGTTTCTGCACCGCTGATGGATTCCACCAGAAAACTCTGGTTCGCCGCGCTGTGTCTGAATTTTTCATCGAGGCGCGAGCGCAACAAGGGCGTTGCCACCAGCGACAACATCACATACAAGGGAATGGTGGCCAGCACCACCACACTGAGCGACACGCTGTAGTACAACATCACCGCCAGAAACACGAAGGTGAATGACAGATCAATCAACACCGTGAGTGCCGAGCCGGTAATAAAGTTGCGGATGGAATCCAGCTCGCGCACACGCGCCACACTCTGCCCCACAGCACGCGACTGAAAATACGCCAGCGGCAATCCCAGCAGATGCTGGTACAACGCACCGCCCAGTTCCACATCCACGCGGTTGGTGGTGTGTGAAAACAGATAGGTGCGAAAACCGCCGAGCAGCGTTTCAAATATCACCACCACCAGAAAACCCACAGCCAATACATCCAGTGTGGTCAAGCCGTGATGCACCAGCACCTTGTCCATCACCACCTGAAAAAATAATGGCGTGATCAGGGCAAACACTTGCAGGAAAAAACTGGCGACGATCACTTCACCAAACAGTCGTTTGTATTTGAACAGCGACGGAATAAACCAGCGGATATCGAATTGTTGTTGTAAGCCATGCTGCAGGCTGTCGGCAATATTGCGACGGCGGGTGAACAGCAACAGCTCACCGCTCCACAGTGCGTGGAATTCGTCTTTTGACACAATGCGCGGCTGGGCTTCGCGCAGATCGTGTATGAGCATTTTGTCGGCGTCGGTTTTTGCGAGGATGAAATAACTGCCGTCCTGCTGTTTAGCTATCGCTGGCAAGATGGTGTTGTCGATGGCGTGCCCGTTCATCACATGGCGGCAGCGCAAGCCCAATGATTTTGCAGCGCGCTGGATAACGGTGTCGTCCAGTGCATCGCCAAACTCGCGTGCTAATTGTGCAGCGTCAACCGGTAACTGGTGGAAACGACAAAGGGCGACAAGGCACAGGGTGCCGGTGTCGTGCGAAAGCGTATTGCTATTGTGTGTGAGTATCATGGTGTGGCTATCCTTAGCGGGTGCTTTTACTTAAATGGCGCTCTTCCTGAGCGGCGCAGATGATAATCAGTCCGCACCTGCTAGACAATCGAAAATGTTAGACAATCACAAATGCATTGCGGTATAAGATTTTCACTATTCACAGCAACATAAACATAAAACGGAAACAGGAACGAGAATGAGCAATTTGCCAGCATGTCCACAATGCAGTTCAACGTACACCTATGAAGACGGCAGCATGTATGTTTGCCCGGAGTGTGCGCACGAATGGTCAAAAGATGCCGTATCAGACAGCGCGGATGACAAACGCGAGGTGCGCGATGCACACGGCAATGTGTTGCAGGATGGCGATATGGTCACCGTGATCAAGGATCTGAAAATCAAGGGATCGTCATCGGTGGTGAAAGTGGGAACGAAAGTCAAAATCATTCGCCTGGTCGATGGCGATCACGATATTGATTGCCGCATTGATGGCATCGGTGCGATGGGATTGAAATCAGAGTTTGTCAAAAAAGCCTGAGTGTAAAAAAACATCAGTGAATGGAAGATAAAAGTTTGTGCGTGAAACTATCTAATGCGTGAATTAGTGCTGATCAGCGTCACGGGGCGCGACAAACCGGGCGTGACCAACACCATCACCGGCATCCTCGCGCACTACGGTGTAAACGTGCTCGATATCGGTCAGGCGGTGATTCACGATTCGTTGTCACTCGGTCTGTTGGTGGAAGTGCCGCAAGAACGCGATTCCGGCCCGGTGTTGCGCGATATTTTATTTAGCATGCATGACCAACATCTCGCTGTGCATTTCCAGCCGATCAGCGCCGACAGTTACGCCGACTGGGTGAGCCAACAGGGCAAGCCGCGCCACATCATCACCTTGCTGGCGCGCAAACTGACTGCAGAACATATTGCACGCGTCACTGCTGTCGCCGCCGCTCGCCAACTCAATATCGACAATATTTCCCGTTTGTCCGGTCGTATAGCACTGGAGAAAATTGAACAACAGAAAATTGATCAACACAGCAAAGCCTGCGTCGAACTCTCTGTGCGCGGACAAGTGGATGATCTGCCTGCATTGCGCAGTGAGTTTATGGCGCTGGCGAATGATATGGATGTGGACATCGCGTTCCAGGAAGACAATGTGTTCCGGCGCAATCGCCGCCTGGTCGCGTTCGATATGGATTCCACGCTGATCGACGCCGAAGTGATCGACGAGCTGGCTGCCGAAGCGGGCGTGGGCGAAAAAGTCGCGGCAATTACCGAGCGCGCCATGAACGGCGAACTGGATTTTTCGCAAAGCCTGCGCGAGCGCGTGGCGTTACTGGCGGGTCTGGACGAACAGGCACTCCATCGCGTCGCCAACCGTCTGCGTCTGAACGAGGGCGCGGAAACCCTGATCCGCACGCTGCAGAAACTGGGTTACAAAACCGCGATCCTCTCCGGCGGCTTCAACTACTTCGGCCTGCGCTTGCAGCAGCAACTCGGCATCGACCATGTGCATGCCAACACCCTGGACATCGTCGACGGCAAACTGACCGGCAAGGTGCTGGGCGAGATTGTTGACGGGCAGCGCAAAGCCGCATTGCTGCGACAGATCGCTGCGCAGGAAGGCATCAGCCTGGAACAGACCATTGCCGTGGGCGATGGCGCCAATGATCTGCCGATGTTGTCCATCGCTGGACTCGGTATCGCCTTTCGCGCCAAACCCATGGTGCGCGCCGCGGCGCGGCAATCACTATCGACGCTGGGGCTGGACGGCATCCTCTACCTGATGGGCTTGTCCGACCGTGAAACCTTGTAAAACAGAAACCGTGTAAGATTAATGCCATTACATTCAGGGATACCGTCATGAAAATACGTTTTATCACTCTGTTCTCTGCGCTGTTATTCACACTGTGCGGCAATGCATTTGCTGTTGGCCTGGGAGACATCACCGTGCTGTCGCATCTGAATGAACCATTTCAAGCACGCATTGCCCTGGTGAAAACCGGCGATCTGAAAACCGAAGAACTGCTGGTCAGCATGGCAAGCGCCGATGAGTTTGCCAAACGCAAAATGAGCCGCGATGCCATTTATGGCACGATCCGTTTTACCGTGGATCTGAAAAATCCTGCAGGGCCTTCTGTGTTGCTCACAACGGATACTGTCATCAAGGAACCCACGCTGGATTTTCTGGTGGTGTTGAACTGGCCCACCGGCAAATTGCAGCGCGGCTATACCATCCTGCTGGAAAAACCGTAGTCTCTCTAACCCGATTTATTGCGGCTGATCGCAGGCAGACGTTTGCAAAATCGAGGCGTATACTCAAACCAACCTGGGGTGTGCGCCAGTCGGTTATGTCCTCGAGCCGATAATGTACACCCAGGGTGTATCGTGTTGTTGCCGGTGTGCATGTCCGCCCGTCGGAAAGCCTTAAGGCAACACAGGTGCGCCCACCTTGAACCTCGGGTTCAAGGCTACGCCGGCAGCGGCACCCCGGGCACTTCTTCCTTGCATCCGTTATGACATTCTCTCCTCCTCAAACTCCCACGCGTCAATCCATTCGCAAACAATTGCGTAGTGCGCGCCGCGCTTTATCGCCTGCGCAACAAAAATGTGCCGCGCACGGTCTTGCCCGTCAACTGCGCCATTTCTTGCCGGTGTTACGCAGCAAACACATCGCGTTTTATTTGCCGAATGATGGCGAGATTGATCCGCGTCCTTTGATCCGTTTTCTGGAGCGCTGTGGCAAACACTGTTATCTGCCGCGTCTGCATGCCGACGGCAGCAATCGCGTGTGGTTTGTGCGTTATCGCAGCGGTGAAAAATTATCGGATAACCGTTACGGCATTCCTGAACCACAGGTGCAGGCGCAACAACTGCCGGCCTGGGCCATACAAACGGTGCTGATGCCGCTGGTGGGTTTTGATCGCAGTGGCAATCGTCTGGGCATGGGCGGTGGTTTTTACGATCGTACTTTCGCGTTCAAACGCTCGCTCCCGAACAGCAGACCGTTGCTGATCGGGCTGGCACACAGCATTCAGGAAGTGGCGGCGTTACCCACAGAAAGTTGGGATATGCCGCTGGATATTATCGCGACTGAAAAAGCATTGCTGCGCGTGCCGCGTTAGCTTTTAACTCAGAAACAACGCTAACTTAAAAATAATTGATAAGCTTTGTTATCCGATTCTTCGATCCACGGATAACCCAGCGAATCCAGATATTTTTCGAGTTGCGTGTATTCTTCACGCGGCACCTGCAAACCCGCCAGCACGCGACCGTCGGCTGCACCGTGGTTGCGATAATGAAACAGCGAAATATTCCAGCGTTGACCGAGCCCGGCAAGAAACTGCATTAACGCGCCCGGACGCTCCGGAAATTCGAAACGGAAAATGCGTTCATCGCTCACGCCCGCTGCACGACCGCCAACAAGATGGCGGATATGCAACTTCGCCATTTCATTGTCGGTCATATCGAGCACCGGATAACCCTTGCTGTCGAGCTCGCGCAACAGTTCCTCGCGATCTTTGCCGCTGCCCGCCACTTGCACGCCAACAAAAATATGCGCCTGTTTGTCATCGGCATAACGGTAATTGAATTCGGTGATATTGCGTTTACCGAGTGTGTTACAAAACGCTTTGAAACTGCCCGGCTTTTCCGGAATGGTCACCGCCAATACCGCTTCTCGCTGTTCGCCAATTTCTGTGCGCTCGGAAATGTAGCGAAGCCGATCAAAATTGATATTCGCGCCGCTATCGATAGCCACCAGATTTTCATCGTGCAGATCATTTTCTTCGGCATATTTTTTTAGGCCAGCCAAAGCGAGCGCCCCGGACGGTTCGGCGATAGAACGCGTATCATCAAAAATATCCTTGATCGCCGCGCAGATTTCATCGGTGTTAACGGTGATAACGCCATCAATCGTTTTACGCAAGACACGAAAGGTTTCTTCGCCGATTTGCGCCACGGCGGTGCCGTCCGCAAATAAACCCACTTGCGATAACTTCACACGTTTTTTAGCTTTCATCGCCGCGGCGAGGCAGGCGGAATCTTCCGCTTCTACCGCGAATACCTTCACTTCTGGCCGCACGTATTTGATATACGCCGCAACGCCGGCACACAAACCGCCACCGCCAACGGGGACAAATACCGCATGCAATGTATCCGGATGTTGCCGCACAATTTCCATGCCGATGGTGCCCTGGCCTGCAATCACATCCGCATCGTCATACGGGTGCACATACGCGAGACCTTTTTCTTTCACCAGATGTTGTGCATGCACGGAGGCTTCATCAAACGTATCGCCGTGCAAAATGACTTTTGCGCCGCGTGCTTTTACGGCATCCACTTTGATAGCCGGGGTGGTGCGCGGCATCACGATGGTCGCTTTTACACCCATGCGTGCTGCGGCCAATGCCAAACCTTGCGCATGGTTGCCAGCGGATGCTGCAATCACACCGCGATCCAGCGCTTCTTTCGGCAGCTGGCACATCTTGTTGTACGCGCCACGCAACTTGAAAGAAAACACCGGCTGCAAATCCTCGCGCTTTAACAACACATGATTGTTAATGCGTGCGGATAAAAATCGCATCGGGTCTAACGGTGTTTCTTGCGCCACATCGTAGACGCGTGCATTGAGAATACGTTTGATATAAGTGTGCGGCATGGAGCCCTCCAGTGGCGTCCATGGTATTGCATCTAAAGTTTCATCGCAACCAACTGCGCCTGCACCTTGGCTTTCCAGTCCAGTTGTCGCTGCCGGTCAGCTTCCAGCGGGCGGTCGTCCTTACCCAGAAATTGCCCCGAGCGATTCTCGGCATTGGCCACCCGCACCTTGAAATTCAGCCCGGTTCTGCCGCGCAGCGCCGGCAGTACCCAGGTGCTGTCGCTGGGCGCGGGCAATGAAGCATTGGCGGTGGCACCCGGCTCTATACCGTTAGCCACGGTGTAGGTGATAGGGCTGCTGGCCAGCAGTGTGCCATCCTGTTCGTAGAGATAGCCCTGCAACGAAACCCGCATCAGGTTTTCACTGCTGTCATTGCGGATCGAAAACGCCAGTGTGGGTGTGCGCGCTTCGGCTGGCCAGCCAAATGCTGCATACGTGATAGCGATCTTGTCCAGCACCACCGCATTGTCAGGCGCTATTTCAGCTAACTGTTGATTGATCACTGCCAGCTTTTCGTCCGCTTCCGCCAAACCGCGCCGATAGGCCACGCGCTGTTTTTCCAGACGCGCCTCAGCCAACGCCAGAATCTCGTTTGCTGTCTTGCCTTCAATCGAGGCATAGACCAGTCTGGCCGCTGTGTTTGCTCCTGTCGTGGCGCTCTGGCGTTGCGCCTCACGGGAGGCTTCAGTCAGCATTGCCACCGCCCGGCGCACTGCATCTGCCTGAGCCGGCTCGACGTCGCCCGCCAAGGCATCAATACTGGCGGCATACTCTTCCGGGGTATTGCCATGGAGCACGGGTGCCCGCAGCACCAGCCACAAGGCAACCGACAACACCACGGCACCCGCGACAGCCAACGCAGCCCATTGCTTGCGACCAAAGCGTCGGTAATCCGGCAAGCGGATATCGGGGATGTGGATAGCTTCGAGCGCAAACCCCAGTTTTTGCGCCCGGGTCGGCTCATTCTCATCCTCGGGCGTTTCCAGATCCACCCGACAATCAGCGCCGGCTTTCGTTAGCAGGCGCGCCAACTTGTCGGCGGGGGCTTTGTCGTTATAACTTTTCAGCACACGTCCAGCCTGCAACAGACGGCGGCTATTGTCGGTACCCAGTTTAAAAAATGCAGAGATATTGGCGACAGCCTGTGCTTCATCCAGCGTGAAACGACCGGTGAACACCACGTTATAAGAGACCGTTCCCGCTTCAGCTTCCGTTGTCTTCTGACCCGCTTCCAGCAAGCGATGGCTCACGGTATCCCGCACACGGCGTAATAGCAGGGTCAACGCACTCGTGCCTGTTGAATCCTTGTCTGGTTTTACGGCCACGCTGAACACCTCCTGATCACGAATCCTTTTTATCACCTTTTGCGCCTGCCTTCATGCATTCCCCGCCAATTCCATTCGAAAAAGTTGTGGTAACCTCGTCGCCATGATGCCCAATCGCGTACTGCTGCTGATCCATGCCTGTCTAAAACTGGCAACCGCTGTGCTGCTGGTGCTTTGTGCACACGGTGCATGGGCAGCAGCACCGGTGACCATCGCCAAGGGCGACACGCTCTCGCTACACGGTTATATGGATTTTTTGCCCGATACCGGTGACGTGGATCACAACAAGTTGATCGCTGGCGAATACGATCCGTTTTTTCATAACTATGACGCACCGTCGATCAACTTTTATTCGGGACCGATATGGCTGCGTGTAAGGATTGCCAACGTCTCGCAGCATCCCAGCCTGATCCTGAGTTTGCACGATGTGTTGTTTACCGATGCAAAACTTTTCTACAACCGCGCCAACGATGGCGATCCTGTCGATCAGGTGGTCGAGCAACGCGGCTTGTTACACGGCCATGTGAAAAAGAACTGGCCCTACTATGACATTGCTTTCAGACTCGACATTCCGCCAGAACAAATGCGAACAATATATGTGCGCCTGGAGACGCCTTATATATTGTTGCTCGATCCTACTGTCAGTGATGAATTGACTTACAACCTGAACCAGATAAATCAGGCGTCCTGGGGTCACCTCATGGTGGGCATCATGGCCGGCGTGCTGATCTATATGGCAGTGATGGCAGTTTTGATGCGCCATCTGCGCGAGGTGCGTTACTGCACCGCGTTCGTTGTGGTTTCTTTCATGATCCTGTTGTTTGGCAGAGGATATCTGTTTGAATTATTGCCGGATATCAACTGGCTGAAATTGCATCTGTACGCCCTGTTGTTTTCTGCGCAAGCATTTACTTATGTAGCGTTCTCGCGCCATCACTTCAAGACGCAGCGGGATTTCCCTCACGTAGACAAGGCCTTGCTGGGCGCCCAGTACATGGCTGGCACATGTTTTCTCGCAAGCACTGTCATACCGGTTCCATGGGCAGTCATTTGCGTAGCAGCCATCGGTTTTATTTTCGTGATGTTGCTTTGTATTTGCAGCGTTTATATCTGGGCTAACAGTGAACGACGGCTCACCATTTATATTACCGGCACACTGGTATTTCTTTTTGCCTGTATTCTTGCGACTTGCGAAAACACGGGGCTGATTGATCTGGGAGGGCGCTCACGCTATGGCTACGAAGCCGGCATCTGCCTGCAAGCTATTCTGTTTGTCATGGCATTGGTTGAAAAAATCAGTGAATACCAACAGGAAAAAATCCAGATCTCCATCAGTGCCGCAGAAGCGGAAGCAGAGAATCGCGCGAAAAGCAGTTTCCTCGCCAAGATGAGCCACGAACTGCGCACCCCGATGAACGGTTTGCTGGGCATGCTACAGCTGCTGGAGCGCACACCACTGAATGACCAGCAGCAACACTACATGCAAGTCATGCGCAATTCAGGACGGATGTTGCTCGGCGTTATTGATGATGTGCTCGACTACTCCCGTATCATTGCAGGAAAATTGCGCCTTGAAGAGAGCGACTATAATCTGACTGAATTGATGAGTGATATAGAAACGTTGTTCAGTTCTGCCGCACGGCAAAAAAATCTGGATTTGCATTTTTCTATCAACACCGGCAATCCGGTTCTTGTGCATGGCGATGTGATGCGTTTGCGACAAGTCCTTGTCAATCTCGTCAGTAACGCAATCAAGTTTACCGATCAGGGCAGCGTTTCTGTCCGCGTATGGGTCGAGCAGAGTAGCGATGCTGCATGGTTATTGCACGGCGAAGTCGAAGACAGTGGTATTGGTATTGCACCGGAACAGATAGACGGGTTGTTTCGCGAATTCTCACAAGCCAATGGCAACAAAAGTTACGGCGGCAGCGGGTTAGGACTGGTGATCTGCAAACAACTGGTCGACATGATGTCGGGCAGGATTCACGTTGAAAGCGCCATAAATTACGGTTCGGTATTCCGCTTTCATATCGCTGTTCAACCACCGAAAGGCCAAAGCCGACCCAATCCATCGTCACCCGAAACCACCGTGGATTATCTACATCGCGCCGCCAGGATTCTGGTTGTGGAAGACAACGAAATCAATCGCGATGTCATCGTCAGCTTGCTGTCACAAATGGGTTGTCATGCTAAAGCCGTCAACAATGGTATGGAAGCCGTCCACCTGATTTGCCAGCAAGATGTGGCGTGGGATCTGGTGTTGATGGATATCGAAATGCCGGTGCTTGACGGCCTGGCTGCCACACAACGCATCCGGGAATGGGAAGCGCAGGAATATCGCAATGCTATCCCGATCATTGCATTGACTGCCCACACCATGCGCGATCATGAAGACCGGGTATATCAGGCCGGCATGGACGACCATCTGTGCAAGCCCATTGATATGGCTTTGCTACAAAATACTATTTCGCGATGGTTACCGTTGCGGTTTACTGCATAAACTCGCTAGTCAGAACAAACCAGGCACAGGAGTCACTACCACATGAGTATCGTCCACCATTTTACCCACGACGCTGACAGCGTGTTTGACATCATGACCAATGCAGATCTTTTGATGGAGCGCTGCAAGGATCTTGGCGAAAAAAATATCAAGTGTTCTGTAGAAGAGCAGGGCAGAAAAACCGTGGTGAACCTGAGCCGCACCGTGAAACGCGATCTGCCGAAAGTATTGGCAGCCATGTTCAGCGCAGAAAACACCATCAACATGAAAGAACAATGGGAAACCATTGGCAGCACCTACATGGGCAATTACACCGCCGAGGTGGTTGGGCAGCCGGTAACGTTGTCGGCAAAATTCAAACTGAAACCGACGGATGACGGCGGTTGTGATTTCAGCATCGACTACCAGTGCAAAGCGAGTATTCCACTGGTGGGTAAAAAAATAGAAGAATTTATTATTTCGCAAACCGCTGGCGGCCTTGAACAGGAAATCAGCTGGACAAAGAAAAAGCTGGGATAAGTGGGCGCGGATAGATAAACGAGCATGGAACGCGTTGAATACACTTTGATGAATACACTGGAAGAAGATTTCTGGTGGTACCGCGCTTTGCACGCGGTTATTGCGCAGCGTATACAGGCATTGCAACTACCTGCGGGTGCGAATGTGCTGGATGCCGGCTGTGGCACCGGCGGCATGCTCAGATACCTTGCACAACATGCACCGCAATATCGTTATAACGGCCTCGAGTGGAATGCAGAAGCTGCCAGCATGGCAGAGCAGAAAACCGGGTTTGCCATCACGCAAGGCAGCGTCAATGCCATGCCATTTGCCGATCAACAATTTGCGGCGATTCTTTCACAGGATGTGTTGTACCACCGCAATGTGGACGAACAGGCGATGTTGCAAGAATGCTATCGTTGTTTGCAACCGGACGGGCAACTGTTATTGCACGTGGCAGCATTCCAGTGGATGGCTTCTGCACATGATGAACATGTACACGGTGCGCGCCGCTACACCGCACCACAGCTTGAAAAATTATTACAGCAGAACGGTTTTACTGTCATTCGCAGCGGTTACTGGAATAGCCTGTTATTTCCACTCATGATGCTGCAGCGCCTGACAGTGGGCAAGCACAAGGCCAGCAGCGATGTGGAAACGGTTTCCGTGTGGCAGAACCGGATTTTTCACGCCGTGCTGGATGCAGAAAGGCGTTGGGATTTGCGACTGCCGTTTGGCGGTTCGGTCTGGGCTCATGCAAAAAAAAATTGACGGGGAGAAAAAAATTTGAGCAATACCGATATATCTTATTGTGATAACGCACCACATGATTTTGCTTTATCCGTGGTAGTGCCGGTCTACAATGGGGCGGCATCTATTCCGACGCTGGTGGAAGCGCTGGCGCAATTGCAAGTGGAGGGTGGCCTGGAAATTATCCTGGTGAATGATGGCAGCCCCGATCATTCGCTCGACGTATGTCGCACTCTGTGCAAACGCAATGCCGTCGCACTCACTGTGATCAATCTCGCGCGCAATTTTGGCGAACACAATGCGGTAATGGCGGGCTACACGCATGCCCGCGGTGAATACATCATCAACATGGATGATGATTTGCAGAATCCCCCGGAAGAAGTACTCAAACTCTGGCAACACACCAAAACCAATAATCACGACGTGGTCTACACGTTTTATGCACACAAGCAACATGAGGACTGGCGCAATCTTGGCAGCCGGTTTACCAACTGGTGTGCGGATCTGGTGATCGACAAACCCAAAGGTTTGTACCTCTCCAGCTTCCGCTGCGTGAATGCGTTTCTCGCACGCGCTATCATCGAACACAGCGGACCGTTTCCGTATATCGACGGGTTGATTTTCCAGATCACACGCAACGTCGGCACAGTGGCGGTGGAACACTTGCCGCGCGCCACGGGTGAAAGCAATTACACACTGCAACGGCTGTTGCGTTTGTTCCTGTCCATGCTGCTGAATTTTTCTGTCCTGCCATTGCGTATCGGCACCTTGACCGGCGTACTGCTGGCGGGTCTCGGGCTGGTCGCTTTTCTGGCGATTGTGGTGGAAGCTTTTTTCAGCGACACCCCGCGCGGTTGGGCATCGATGATGGCCGGCGTGCTGACATTGACCGGCGTGCAATTGATGATGCTGGGTATCATCGGCGAATACCTCGGCAGAATGTTCCTCACCATCAACAAGAAACCACAATTTGTCGTGCGCGACATCGAACGGAATGCAAAAGCCACGCGCAACCGCTAACATCGTCGCCCCAACGCTGTTTGCCTGAACAGCAGCGTCAGCCTGATTGTCGAGGAGCGCTCGCATGCGTTTTACTTTTGTCGAGAGCATGATCGATCCGTGCTATTACGTGCCGTTGGCGCAAGCCTGCGAAAGCCACGGCTTCAGCTCTTTTGCGGTGCCTGACAGTATTCTTTATCCGCAGAGTTCCGACACCAAATACCCGTACACCACCAGCGGTGCGCGTGATTTTCTTGAAGACAAACCGGTCATTGATCCGTTTGTGCTGATGGCAACTATCGCCGCTGTGACAAAAACACTGTGCTTCTATCCGTTCGTTTACAAACTGCCGGTGCGTCAACCGGTGCTGGTGGCGAAACAAGCTACGTCCTTGGCCGTGCTATCCAATAACCGTTTGCGCCTGGGTCTGGGTTTATCGCCATGGCCGGAAGATTACGCCGCCTGTGGTGAGCGCTGGGAAAAACGCGGTAAACGTTTTGATGAAATGCTGGCGATTTTGCGTCAACTGAATAGTGGCGGGTATCACAGTTTTTCCGGCGAGTTCTACCAGATCGACAGCCTGAAATTATGTCCGGTACCGAGCCAGCCAATTCCGTTGTTGATCGGCGGACACTCCGATGCCGCACTCAGACGCGCCGCACAATACGGTGATGGCTGGTTGCACGGCGGCGGCGAAGTGGATGAACTCGATCCCTTATTGGCACGCCTGAAAATGTATTTGCAGGAATTCGGGCGTGAGCGCGATGATTTCCAGATTCACGCGATTTCCACAGACGCTTACAAACCGGATGGTATCAAGCGGCTGCAAGACAAAGGCGTGACCGATGCGGTGATCGGTTTTCACAACACCTATGCACGCGAAAAAGACAACACTGCTCTCGACGGAAAACTGACCGATATCCAGCGCTTTGCCGCTAATGTTATTTCACGCATTTAAACATCAAAATTTGAACAACAGAGTTTAACAAATTATGTCATTGCTCCGTTTTGAACAAACGCATCTCGCGTTTGGTACGCATGTATTGCTCGATAGCGTCAACCTCAATCTGAACGCCGGCGACCGTATCGGTCTGCTCGGCCGCAACGGCGCGGGCAAATCATCATTGTTAAGTCTGATCGCCAATCGCCAGCAGGCGGATGGCGGCCAGATCTGGCGCACATCGAATTTGCGCGTAGCAGAACTCGCGCAGGAATTACCGGCAGCCAGTGAACAAACTATTTTTGACTGGGTGGCGAGCGGTTTGAGTCAAGCCGGTGAGTTGTTGCAGCAATACCATCACCTGATCAGTGAACCGCTGGATAACGATGCAGCACTGGAGCGTTTACAAAAAGTACAAACCGCACTGGAAGCTGTGGATGGTTGGCGTTTGCAACAACAGGTGGATACGGTTTTGCAACGCCTGGATCTGAACGCCGACGCCACACTGGCGAGTTTATCCGGCGGATGGCGTCGTCGCGCTGCATTGGCGCGGGCATTGGTGCAAGAACCGGATATTTTGTTGCTGGATGAACCGACCAACCATCTCGACATTGAAGCGATCACCTGGCTGGAGCAGGAAATTTCTACCTTTCCCGGCGCTGTGGTATTGGTGACGCACGATCGCAGCTTCCTGCAAAAAATCGCTTCGCAAATCTGGGAAATTGATCGCGGTCAGGTATTTGTCTGGCGCGGTGATTATCGCGGCTTTCTCGATTACCGCGAGCAACGTCTGGCATCCGATGAAAAAACCAACAGCGAGTTCGATAAAAAACTCGCCGATGAAGAACGCTGGATTCGCACTGGCGTGAAAGCGCGCCGCACCCGCAACGAAGGGCGTGTGCGCGCACTGGAAGCCATGCGCGAACAACGCGCAGCACGTCGTGAACAAACCGGGACTGCGCGTATGCAGCTCGACAAGGCGGCGCAATCCGGCAAGTTGGTAGCGGAGTTGGATGATGTGAGTTTCTGTTTCGGCGAGCGCCATATCATCCGCCATTTATCCACCACCGTAGTCCGCGGTGATCGTATCGCTCTGATCGGACCGAACGGCAGCGGCAAAAGTACATTGCTGAAATTGATACTCGGTGAACTGGAAGCCACCAGCGGCAATATCCACCGTGGTACCAAATTGCAAGTGGCGTATTTCGACCAGTTGCGCGCCACACTGGACATGAAAGCCAACGCGGTGGAAAACGTCGGCGGCGGGCGGGATTTTATCGATATCAACGGCAAGGCGCTGCACGTTATCAGTTACCTGAATAATTTTCTGTTTGAATCCTCGCGTTTGCGCACACCGGTGTCGCGTTTGTCCGGCGGCGAACAAAACCGTTTGATTCTCGCCAAACTGTTCAGCCAGCCCGCCAATTTACTGGTGCTGGATGAACCGACCAACGATCTGGATATGGAAACGCTGGAACTGCTGGAAGAATTGTTGTGCGAATTTGACGGCACCGTATTGCTGGTGAGTCACGATAGAAGTTTTGTCGACAATGTTGTCACCAGCACACTGGTGTTTGAAGGCGATGGCAACATCAGTGAACATGTCGGAGGTTATAGCGATTGGCAACAGGAACTGGCAAGAAACCTCTCGGCGGCAACGGAAAAAAAACCGGCGCCTGTCAAAACCAGCGAACCGAAAACCGATGCAAAAACTGCCACGAGCAAGCGTTCCTACAAATTACAACGCGAGCTGGATGAACTGCCTGCCATAATTGAACAGCTGGACAATGACATCGCTGCGCTCACCACGCAAACACAAGCCGCCGGATTTTTTTCGCAAGACCGGGCGATAACCGATAAAGTGTTGCTG
>DAOMGA010000006.1:0-16066 GCA_035430085.1 Pseudomonadales bacterium | reverse complement strand
GCCAGTTTTTGCTGGAGCAGCTTTTGTCGCTGTGGTTTTTGTTGCGGCTGGTTTTTTTGGCGCTACTGTTTTTTCTTCAGGTGATTGCCACAGTTTTTCCAGATCATAGAATTCACGGACTTCCGGCTGCATGACGTGTAATACCACATCACCAAAATCTGCCAGCACCCATTCGCCGCCATCGAGACCTTCCACGCCAATCGCGGGGCTGCCCTTTTTCTTGGCTTCTTCTGCAGCATGTTGAGCTAGCGCACGTACCTGTCTGCTTGAAGATCCGCTGGCGATCACCAGTGTGTCCGTCACGTCTGTGAGATGTGCGACATCCAGCGTGACAATATTCTGCGCTTTCAGATCGTCCAATGCGTTAATGATGATTTGCAGCAGCGAGGGTTTGGCAGCAGATGCTTTTTTAGCAGATGACTTTGCAACAGATGTTTTTGCAGAAGATGGTTTTTTCATAGAGCCTCGTGTCCAGTGTCGGGCAGCGTGCCGGACAGATAGAGATCGTGTTGAAGAATGTACCGCCACACACTATCGGGTAACCCATCAGGTTTGGCTGAATCCGGTTTGCGCTGATTCAACTCGGCACGGATGGCAGTAGAAGAAAAAGGCTGCGGTGGCAGTGTCAGGCGCAACAGTTTTCCGTAGGGTGAGCATTGTAACTGATCCACGTTAACCACGGACGGCAGGCTGTCTAACCACGTTTTGACAGTCCCGCTGTCAGGCCACGCGGCACGGGGGCGTTCCACCGTGATGAGGTGGGCAAGATCAGTCAGTGCTTGCCAGTGTTTCCACTGTGACAAACCGGACAATGTATCGGCACCCATCACCCAACCCAGTGGCGCAGCGTTGCCAAGTTCGGTGCGACATTCACGCAAGGTATCCACGGTATAGGACGGCGGTGCCCGGCGTAGTTCCCTGTCGTCTATGACAAGGCCGGGATAGGCCTCGATGGCAAGTTGCAGCATGGCCAACCGGTGAGAGTCTGCGGTGCTGGCGGGTTTCAGGGGCGAACGGGCAGCGGGTAGCAACGCCACTGCTGGTATGTCGAATAGCTGGCGGATAGCGTCGGCCGTCTTCAGGTGCCCCTCATGAACCGGATCAAAAGAGCCGCCAAAAAGAATGGTGATAGGAGGTGAGACACTCATCGCATGCTGTCTTTCAATGGTTGCAGCGATTATAGCGGCACACACTGCTAGAATTGGCGTTTTACCAGCGAGTGGCAGTTAATGGAACACGATCTATCCACAAGAAAATACCGTTTTGATGATGTTGCCGGGTTGCAGGATATTGTTTCCGAGCAGTGGGGCGAATGGAGCAATGAGTTCACTGTGACGCAGGATGTTATCCAGCGCTTTGCCGACCTGACCAATGACCATAACTGGATTCATCTGGACGTGGAACGTTGCAAGAATGAAAGCCCGTTTGGCGCACCCATTGCGCACGGGTTTCTCACTCTGGTGTTGATGGCGCAAATGCGTATTGCTCCCGCCTATGAAATTACTGGTTATCGCAACGCAGTTAACTATGGTGTGAACAAAGTGCGTTTCACTGGCAATGTGCCAGCAGGTTCGACCATTCACCAGCATATGCGTGTAGCCAGTGTAGAAGGCGGTCCGAAAGGCACTCAAATCACGTTGGCTGGTGCGATCCATATCGTAGGACAGGAAAGACCGGCAGTGATTTACGAAATGGTTATGTTGTACATGTAATGCTTTTTTTATTTCGATAATTTTTTATTTCAGCGATGCCATTTATTTAAAACGGAACCAACATGCAGACTGATAAACCCGCCGTCACTTTGCCTCACTTCACTAATGCCCAGGTGTTGATTGTGGGTGATGTGATGCTGGATCGTTACTGGCACGGTGCTACAGCACGGATATCACCGGAAGCGCCGGTGCCGGTGGTACAAGTTCAACAAAAGGAAGATCGCGCTGGCGGTGCAGGCAACGTCGCGCTTAATGTCGCCGCGTTGGGTGGCGGTGTATCGCTACTGGGTCTGGTAGGTGATGATGAAGCTGCACAGGTATTGGTGCAGCGCTTACAAGCTGCGCAAGTGCATTGCAATTTTGAAACGGTTGCCACGCATCCTACCATTACCAAATTGCGTGTCATCAGCCGTCACCAGCAATTGTTACGGATGGATTTTGAAGAAGCATTTTCCGAAAAGGACAGCGCAGCACTGGCGGCGCGTGCACAGTCCCTGTTTCAACATGTCGGTGTAGTTGTGCTGTCGGATTACAACAAGGGCGCACTGATTCATGCCGGACAAATGATTGCAGCAGCGCGTGCAGCAGGCAAAGTTGTATTGGTTGATCCGAAAGGTACCGATTTTTCCCGTTATCGCGGCGCGACGTTGCTTACACCCAATCTGCATGAATTTGAAACCGTGATGGGTGTTTGTCGCGATGAAGGTGATTTGTTGCAGAAAGGTCAGCAATTGATGCGCGATCTGGATCTGCAAGCGTTGCTGATTACACGTGGTGAACACGGTATGACGTTGTTACAGCAAGATGAACAACAAGGTGCGCAACAAGAATTACATCTGCCGGCGCAGGCGCGGGAAGTCTTTGATGTGACGGGTGCCGGTGACACCGTGATTGCCACGTTGGCGACAGCGCTGGCAGCGGGCGTGACTTTGCAACAGGCAGTGGTGCTTGCCAATATCGCTGCGGGTATCGTGGTCGGAAAATTGGGTACGGCTACGGTCAGTGGCCCGGAATTACGCCGTGCGTTGCAGCAGACGCACGGCGTGGGTCGCGGCGTCATGTCAGAAAACCAGTTGCAGATTGCATTGGATGATGCGCGTGCCAATGGCGAAAAAATTGTGTTTACCAATGGTTGTTTTGATCTGCTGCATCCAGGCCATGTCACCTATCTGGAAGATGCAAAAAAACTTGGTCAGCGCCTGGTAGTTGCAGTGAATGCCGATGCATCGGTCAAGCGTTTGAAAGGCGAGGGAAGACCGATACAGGCTGCAGAAAGCCGTATGGCAGTATTGGCGGGCCTGGAAGCGGTCGATTGGGTCGTGGTATTTGAAGACGATACGCCAGAGCGTCTTTTGCAATTATTGAAGCCGGATATATTGGTCAAAGGTGGGGATTACAGCCCTGAGCAAGTGGTGGGCGCTGCTATCGTTAAGCAATACGGTGGCGATGTGAAAGTTTTATCATTTGTCGATAATTGTTCAACCACCTCTATCGTTAAAACCATTTTGTCACGTCAGTAAGCGCGCTGCCGGGCGTATTTTTTTTCCCATCGGGCGACGTTGGATTGGATGTGGTACTGGGTGGAGCAATGCGTTCGAAGCGGATGTCCGGCTCATTCATCGGACCGGTAATGCTGTAACTCAGGCTGGTCAAACTGTTTATCTGCTTATCGAAAACTTTACTGACAAGATATACACCTGCCGCCGCAGGCAGGCTGACGGCAGCAGCGGCAATCCATGTGGCATTATTGCCTACAGGCAGCGTCGCAATAAGCCGTAGATCCAGCGTTTCTTTTTCCAGTAACGCTTTCCCGCTCAGTGCCAGTTGGCCGGAAGATGTTTTGATTTCCAGCGGTTTTGAAAACGTCAACACGCCGCGATTGAATTCCAGTTTGCCGTTGTATTCATCAAAACTGATGCCTTTGTTGCCAAGATCAGAGAAGTTCAGT
Organism: Pseudomonadales bacterium; assembly: GCA_035430085.1. Taxonomy (GTDB): domain Bacteria; phylum Pseudomonadota; class Gammaproteobacteria; order Pseudomonadales; family UBA7239; genus UBA7239. The sequence goes on along the minus strand of DAOMGA010000006.1, from coordinate 12,406 downwards.
TGCAGGCGGCGAGCCCAGGTGGCTACGTTGATGAACCCCAGTGCGCGCATGGCAGCATTGGGGTTGGCTTGCAGGTATTTGCCATCTTTCCCCTCTGTGTAAATGTTGCCCGATAATGTATTGATGCTTGCGTCTTGTGGGCTGCCTGGCCAGACAAGATCAGCAAACATCGAGATGCGTTTGCCGATAATAAACATATCAACACCCAGCTGGTTGATGGCGGGTTGTTCACCTTGCATCGCGAGCAGGCCATGAAATTCACTCTGGTAATTGCCGCTAGCGGTTTGTTGCCATAACAAACTGCTGCCACTGGTGCCCGTGCCATCCCGCAACTGGTATCCGGGACCTGTTGCCAACAGATTATCAAAACGTAACTGTTTTGCATTGCTGCGCAGTTCGGTGCTGATATTGCCGACATCCATGTCGTTGATAAACAGATGGTCAATGCGAATGTTGAGTGCTGGTATGTCAGCAAAATTGATTGAGGGTTTCTGACTGGTATTGCTTGTAGTAGTCGGGGCGCTGGTGTCTTTGCCGCGATAAAGTTTCAGTTCGCTCAGGGTAATATCGGGTACGCGTTGCTTGTTATTAAGTGGTTTGTCATAAAACACAGCATTGCCGCGTGCATTGCCAGAATCAAATGTTATTTTCCATGCGTTGTTATCGTGCCCAGCCGACAATTGCAGTTTGGGAAAAGACATATCTTTCCATGTTGCATTGTTAAAGGTCAGTGCTAGTGCCGGGTAAAATGTATCGTTGCCGGACGGAGCTTGCGGCAGCTTGTTATAAGCAGCAATTAAATCCAGCCATTGCTGCAAGTCTCCAGAAGGCAATGCTCCGCGAATCAGGAAGTTTCCTTTTTCGGTGGGCGCGCGCGCTGTATCACCCAGTAACACCAGTTCGCCACCGAACAGATTGCCGTCGCGCACACTGAAGAAGCCAGACAATTGCTTGTCATATTCCAGCTGGTAGTCCTGCCGATTATTTTGCAGCAGATTGACTGCCAGGTTGAAAGATTTCTGTTCGCCACGTTGTTTGCTGAATGGTGCAGGCAGTGGAACCATAACATCTTTCAAATTGCTATTGACTTGCAATTGTCCGATCTGGGGCGATGGAGCGGAGCCAAATGGCCCGAGTTTGAGTGCAACATCGTAGTCCACTTGGCCTTCAAGCATTTTGAGTGGTGTCAGTTTTGCCCAGTCTGCGATATTGATGGTGCTCGCGCTGCCTTTTCCGTTGATATTAATAGTCAGGTCCTGAGTGGTTTTTTTGCTGGCAATATTCAGTTTGAGCGGTTTTCCGAATAACACTGCGCTGATTTCAGGCGCGGTGAGGCCGGTACTGGTCTGGTAAGTGATGCCGCCATTGATCGCTTTGAAATCCAGACGTAAATCATCCATCACCAGTTGAGTGTCCGCCAATGCAATGCGTACATCTTCTTTTGCAGGAACCGTGGCGCCAGCCAATGGAATTTGCAATTGCAGACCGGTAGAAAGCAAACCTTGCGGCATTCGCCAGCTGTCGATTTCACTGCCGACAAGCGATTTGAGTGGCGTGTCTTTCAGTATGCGTAAACCGTCTTCGGCATAACCGCGTGCTCGTGCATTGACGTTGATAGATAGTCCGGGATTTTGTTGCAGTACTTCAACGTAAGCGCCCTGAATGGCGGTGTTGTAAATGAATCCGCTGTTCGCACGAACAATAGTGGCACCGTCATCTACCAACAAATCTGCATTCAGTTGTGTCAATCTTGGCCAGGAGGGATCAAATTGCAGGTCGCCATTGTTGATATCAGCATAAAACTGGATCGCATCCGAGTAAGGGCCACTTTTGGAGAGGGGGCCGCGATAGATAAATCCTGCATTCGGTAAGCTGGCATCGCCAATGCTGGTTTTGAGCCACGACAGCAAATTGGTTGGCAGGATAAAAGGTAAAAACATATCGCGATATTTTGCCTGACTATCGCGTAAACCAATGGCGAGATACATCACGCTAGGCGCATGTGTCAATGGAATGTCGAGCCAGAAATTACCGCGCGCTTCACCGGCGTCACCCGATAAGCTGGCATAGTCGCTGCCTACCAGTACGTTGTTTTTATCGGGTGACCATTGCCATTGCACGCGCCCCGCTGCGCGCTGGAAAGTCATGGGCTCATGATAAATCTGCGGATAGAACATCGAGAAACCGTTGCGGCTATCCAGATCAATAAAGCCGTAACCGATGCCGCTATGTAAATAACCGCTCACGTGGGTAAATCCCGGTACGCCATTCCATGCGCCGCTGCTGATATTGTCTGCATTGGCGCGCAGCTGCATGCGTTCAGTGATTGGTTTGTTATTGTTCCATTGCAGATTTATGTTGCGTAAATAACCTTGTGGATTGAGTGAATGAAACACGGTTTTCAAGTCGCCAGCAGGAAGGTAATCATTCACTATCTTCAGATTATCAAGCGAGAGTTGCGGTGCCTGAATTTGCCACTGTTCAGGCTGTGTAGTGTTGATGGATATTCTTGTGTCCGCCAACAGGGGCCAGTCTTTTTGTTGTTGCTGTAATGACAGGGAGTGGATATCGATAGTGCTTGTGTTGCCTTGACGCCAATTCGCCGACAGCGTTGTGTTTACTGATTCGGGCAGTGGGTGATCTGTTTGTGTTTGTGGATGAATCTGTAATTTTGCTGTGGCATTGGCGGATTCCATACCTTGCCAGGTTAGCCAGGCTTCGGCTTTGGTGATTTCGAATTGATATGGGGTGGGTGTTTTTATCCATTCATCCAGCAGCCAGTGTTCTGCCTGTATATATAATTTCCCTTCGCTGCTATGCAATGCGTCGCCCTGCAGTTCTCCGACGGCATAAAGATTTTGCTGGCCCTGTTCATCGAACAAACGCAGGAAGAATTTCTTGCTATAAAAATCTTTTTCGACACGAAAATCATTCAGGTGAAGACGATGTGATTTTTCTCCTTTTTGCCATTCGAGATTAACGTTCTGTATCTGTACGTCATTGTTCAATAGCAGGCTTATGATGTGCCAGGTTTTTTCAGGATCTGTCGATGTGTCGGTTGTGGTGTTGTCGGTGTAACGAATATTGGCTTCCGTCAGTTGTAACTTGTCAAAAACCGGCGTTCTGTGCGTCAGGCTGCTGAGCAGATTGATATCGATACGGACATTGCTCATCTGCATGTTCAGTTCTGGTGTGGTGACAACCAGTTCTTGCGCGCTGAATTCCGGGTAAAGCTGTGTCCATTGGCAGCGCAAGCGTGTTGCCTGAATATTGGCGCCTGTACGCTCGCTGATGTAGTTGACCAGTTTTTTGTTGTCCAGATTGATTTGCGGAAGTAATTCACGACCGGCAGCCACCAGCATGGCAGCCAGCACAATCAGCAAAGCTGTGCTGTACCAGACAAGATTGATTAAACGGATAACAAGGCGTTTTGGCATGGTAATCGTCGATGCTTGGATCAATCGTTACAGGGGAACGATATCGTATTGTTCGCGGTTATAAACATTTTCCACCTGTAAGCGAATATTCTTTTTGGTTAACTCTTCGAGATCAGCCATGCTGGCAGAATCCTCATCCAGCAGGCGGTCAATAACTTCCTGACAAGCGAGCACGAGCAGTTGGGCGCTGTCGTAAGTGCGTGCTCCGCGCAAAATCTCGCGGAAGATTTCATAGCAAACGGATTCAGCTGATTTCAGTATGCCGCGACCCTGACATGTCGGGCAGGTTTCACACAACACGCGGGCCAGACTCTCACGTGTGCGTTTGCGGGTCATTTGCACTAATCCTAATTCCGACACGCCGGTAATGGATAATTTGGCGTGGTCTTTTTCAGTGGCTTTTTCTAAAGCACGCAAGACCTGGCGTTGATGTTCCGGATCTTTCATGTCGATAAAATCGATGATGATAATGCCGCCAAGATTACGCAGACGCAGTTGGCGCGCGAGAGCGGTGGCAGCCTCCAGATTGGTTTTAAATAATGTTTCTTCCTGATTGTGATGCCCGACAAACGCGCCGGTATTCACATCGATGGTTGTCATTGCTTCTGTCTGGTCAATGATGAGATAGCCACCGCATTTCAGGTTAACGCGCCGTTCCAGTGCTTTCTGGATCTCCTCTTCCACGCCGTAGAGATCAAAAATAGGACGATCACCGTCGTAGTATTCGATCATGCTGTGCGCGCCGGGCTGGTAATCCGCGCTAACACTTAGCAGACGGAGGTATTCTTCGTGTGAATCGATGCGTACTTTTTCAACGCCTGGTTTCACCGCGTCGCGCATGGTGCGAATGAAAAGTGGCAAGTCGTTATAAATGACATTGGGTACGTTGAAAGATCCCAGGCCTGGCTTGAGATCGCCCCATAGTTTTTGCAAGAACAATGCGTCAGTCTGGATGTCTTCCATTTCTGCATTCTCTGCCACGGTACGTACTATGAAGCCTCCGGCCTGTTCGCGGTTATCAGCAGGCAAACATTGCTCGACGATAGTACGTAAACGCTCGCGTTCTGCTTCGTTTTCAATTTTTTGTGAAATACCGATATGGTTTGTGTAAGGCATGTACACCAGAAAGCGTGATGAAACAGACAGGTGTGTGGTCAAGCGTGCGCCTTTGCTGCCGATAGGATCCTTGATCACTTGCACAATCAGGCTTTTGCTTTCGTAGACCAGTTTGCGAATGTCGGGCACATTCTCTGTGCGACTTTCCATGCCATTTTCGTCCACAGTAGCAATATCTGCCGCATGAATAAATGCCGCGCGCTCCAGTCCGATGTCGACAAATGCAGCTTGCATGCCGGGCAGTACACGCACTACTTTGCCCTTGTAAATGTTGCCTACCAGTCCGCGTTTTTCAGTGCGCTCGATGTACACCTCTTGCAGTACGCCGTTGTCCAGCACAGCAACACGCGTTTCCATTGGTGCAACATTGATCAGGATTTCTTCGCTCATGGTATATCCGTTTGATGTCGTCCTGGTGGCGTGCGCGTCCAGCAGTGAATGCCGAAAGTCTCCAGTAGCTTACTCGTTTCAAAGAGTGGAAGCCCCACCACGTTACTATAGCTGCCCTCGATACGTTCCACAAAAACGGCACCGAAGCCTTGTATAGCATAGCTGCCTGCTTTATCTGCAGGTTCGCCGCTTGCCCAGTAGCGGCGCGCCTCTTGTTCGCTGATCGATCGGAAAAACACATCGGTACTCACCACGCAGCTATTCCTGCGTTCGCCGCAACCGATGCTGATGGCAGTACTGACGGTGTGTATTTGCCCGCTCATCGTCATCAACATTGCCACAGCATCTTCTTCGTTCACAGGTTTTACCAATGGTTTGCCATGACAGCTGCCGGCTGTATCAGCAGCCAATACCACACTTTCTGTCGCGTTCCCTGTCGATAGTGTGCTTTGTGCAACACGCAGTTTGGTGTCGGCGATGCGCGTCACGTAGTCAGTCAGGCTTTCGCCGGACAACCAGCGTTCATCAACATCAACGGGGCAGACGCGAAACGGGATGCCGATTTGCTGCAGCAGTTCAGCGCGGCGTGGAGATGCGGAGGCGAGGAGCAATGTATTCATCTTGCTGGGGTTCATGGTTCTTTTAGTGTTGATTCATGACCTGATAGGGCGCCGCAGTGAACCTTCTTCCAGTTGGCGTAATACCAGATGGCACGCAGGCCAGCACAGCCCGGTGATGATAGCAGGCAGCCAGAGCAGTGATTGATTGTTGTGGTGCGGATCCAGTAGTTGCGCCCAATCTCCGATCAATTGGTAGACAGCACATAACGCCATCACAATGAATGCCTGCTGCCAGATAGCAAACAGGCGAATTTGCTGGTGCAGCAATTGAACGGCATAGGCAATAACGATCAGCGCGAGTGTATTCGCCCCTAACGGTACGCCTTCAATACCGTCGCGTAACAACCCGATCAGGAATACCCAGCCCAGATGCATTTGCTGGGGTCTACGCAATGTCCAGTAGATGGTGATGAGAACCAGTGCGTCCGGCGTCCATTGGCGAATTGCGGTTCCCAGTGGCCAGAATTGCCAGAAAAAAGCGGCGATCAGGCTCCCTGGCACCAGCCACCAGTATCGGTCAGGGTGCAGGAGCATCGGGGCTGGTGCTGGCAGGGGCGGGAGGTGGTGCAGGAGGTGCCGTGGTGGGGACCACCAATGCTTCACTGCGGAATACCATCAGCAATTGCTGACTGCGATCGAGTTGTGCTGAAGGGCGCACTACCACGCGCAGGAATGAATCGGCACCATCGTATTCGATGCGCACCACGTCACCTACCGGGTATCCGGGTGGGTAACGCCCCCCGAGCCCTGAGCTGACAATCAAATCCCCTTCCTTGATATCTGTCGTCGGCACCAGATTACGGATATACAACTCATCCATGCGACCACTGCCTTCTGCTACACCCCGTACGCCATTGCGATTCACTTGAACGGGAACGGCGTTGGTGCTGTCGGTAATCAATAGCACCCTGGCAGTGTGTTCGGATGTTTCAATCACACTGCCGACCAGCCCGTAAGCATCCAGCACGGGTTGCCCTTCGAATGCGCCTTCTGCGTGACCCCGGTTCAACAGCATTTCATGTTTGCGCGGATCAGGAGAGATGCCCAGTAATTCGGCGACCAATGCTGAATCATCCAGTAATTCTGTGGAATTCAGCAATTCTTTCAGGCGAGAGTTCTCTGCCATCAGGGCTGCCATCTGCAGCACTTTGCGCTGCAGGATCAGATTTTCGTGTTCGAGTGTCTGAACGCGATCCTGCAAGGATTCCTTGCTGCTGAACTGCTGGTTAGCCCAATAGCGTATTTTGGCGGGGGAAGTGGTTAACCAATAGAGCGGTCGGGCAACGTGGTCAGACAGGATATGGCGCAAGCCGGCAAGGGTATCGGGCCGGTAATAGCCTATGCCCAGCAGCAGTATCGCCAATGTTATGGGCAACAACAGGCGGGAAGCAGCTGAGGGACCTTGTCTGAAAATCGGCTTAATGGCGGCTGTTCCTATTCTTCCGGTGCGGGGCGATGGGCTAGCGGGAACGGGAAGTGCGTGACATTCGAGCTGCCCTTCACTTCGGTCATGCGCACAGGCCCTTCTTTTTCCACTTCATCGATGCGGATAATGGCGTGCAGGGGTATAAAGCTGCGTTTGACGTCAGCAAACTCGGTCTTCAGTTTTTCTTCACCGGGATCGACGATCATCGAGGATTTCTCCCCGAAGACGTAATCTTCGATCTCGATAAAACCGTACAGGTCGCTCTGGAAAATCTGTCGGGCGTACAGTTCGTAAACCTGGCTCTGGTTGATAAAAACAACCTTGTAGAGGGCTTGTTTGGCCATGCTGCTCAGCGGGGTGTTCTGGAAGGGAGGCTAGGATACCAGAGCCAGCCTGTCTGTAATAAGAATTCATGGCTGTATAATGCCAGCCCGCCTCAATTACCTCCCCAGGTCTGCCTCATGAGCAAGCTCTACATTGAAACCCATGGCTGCCAGATGAACGAGTACGACTCCAGTCGTATGGGGCAGTTGCTGGCAGACAGCGATGACCTGCAGATGACAGAAAATCCTGCTGAGGCGGATATTATTCTGTTGAACACGTGCTCGATACGTGAGCGGGCGCAGGAAAAAGTATTTCATCAGTTAGGGCGTTGGAAAAAACTTAAAAATAACAATCCTGATCTGATTATCGGTGTTGGTGGTTGCGTGGCGAGCCAGGAAGGCGAGGGTATTGCCAAACGCGCACCGTTTGTTGATCTGGTGTTTGGCCCGCAGACTTTGCATCGCTTGCCGGAAATGATTAAAGAGCGTCGTGCACAAACTGAAAACAAAAAAGCCGTTGTTGATATCAGTTTTCCAGAAATTGAAAAATTTGATCGCCTGCCGTTACCGGAAGCGGATGGTGTTTCAGCGTTTGTATCAATCATGGAGGGTTGCAATAAATATTGCACTTTCTGTGTAGTGCCTTACACCCGCGGTGAAGAAGTTAGCCGGCCACTGGCCGATGTGTTGGTAGAAATTGCGCATCTCGCAGCGCAAGGCGTACGGGAAGTGAATTTGCTCGGTCAGAATGTGAACGCATGGCGCGGCACGCGCCCTGATGGTAGTGCAGCAGACTTTGCGGATATGTTGTTGTGTGTCGCGGCAATTGATGGCATTGATCGCATTCGCTACACCACATCACATCCGCTGGAATTTACGGACAGTCTGATCGATATTTATGCAGAAATCCCTGAACTGGTCAGTCATTTACATCTACCTGTGCAACACGGCTCTGATCGCATTCTTGCCGCGATGAAGCGCGGGCATACGGCTATCGAATACAAATCCAAAATTCGCCGTTTGCGTCAGATTCGCCCGGATATCAGCATCTCTTCGGATTTTATTATTGGTTTTCCTGGTGAAAGCGATGCCGATTTTGCGCAGACCATGAAACTGATTGATGATATCGGTTTTGATACGTCATACAGTTTTATTTACAGCGCTCGCCCTGGTACGCCGGCAGCGAGTCTGCCGGATGAAACGCCTGAATCGGTCAAGAAAGAGCGTTTGGCGATATTACAGCAGCGTATTTTCAATAATGCCCAGCAAATTGGTCGGCAAATGGTTGGCACTACACAACGCATTCTGGTGAGTGGTTTTTCCAGAAAAAATCCCGGTCAATTACAGGGGCGTACAGAAAATAATCGCGTGATTAATTTCAGTTCTACGGATACCGCGCTGATTGGTCAGTTTGTTGATGTGGTGGTGCGGGAATCGCTGGTGAATTCAATGCGCGGTGAATTATTAGGCTGATTTCCCTCTCCCGCTTGCGGGAGAGGGTGACGCGTAGCGTCGGGAGAGGGTTACAAATGTAATCCGCACTCGGTTTTCGGCTTGCCAGCCCAACGACCTTTGCGACCTTCACCCGGCACGGTGCAATGTGAGCAGCCAATGGAAGAGTAGCCCTGCGCCACGAGCGGGTGAAATGGCAGGTTATGCTCGCGAATATAGGCATCACGTTCCTCACGGGATACGTTAATCATCGGGTTGAACTTGATGATGCCGTGGCGCTCTTCAAAAATATCCAGTTCGGCGCGGTGATCCGTGTCCCATCCCATCAGGCTGGAAATCCAGACATCGTAACCCGCCTTGATATTGTCCAGTGGTTGCACCTTGTTGATCGAACAGCAGAAGTCTGGATCGTTTTCGTAGAGTTTTTCCTGCTCGCTATAGCGGTGCTGGTAGTCATCGGGTGTTAACGCGATGACTTTCAGGTGAAACAAATCCGCCAGATAGTCGCGATATGCCAGTGTTTCGGGGAAGTGATAGCCGGTATCAATGAAATGAATCACCTGATCCGGCCGGATATTGGCGATGATGTGCAGAAAATAGGCAGATGTTGCGGCAAATGAGGAAGTTACCAGCACTTTTTCTGGCGCAAAATCGACATAAATGCGCTCGATGCGTTCTGCAAAGCCCAGCGGTGCATAAGCCTGGTTCAAAGCGGCGATCTCGGCGCGCGTTAGCCCGGCGCTGTTGTCGCTACTGCGGGCTATGACGGGAGAGTGGCTCATACGCAAATGGGTACCGATTCAGGGAGCGCAAGGATAGCGACATCCCACTGTATTTCAAAAGATTATCTGCTTATATAGGTATAACGAACAGGGGTAGGTGCTCCTGCCCCACCCAACAGCTTTGCTGATTCTTGCCGGTTTAATAGGTAGTCAGAAACGGCGATAATGCAGGACTTTGCCGATAACCGCCTCCTGGCGGAACAGGACACCCATTCGCTATGCCTTTTTCCCTGATTCGCGGCTTGCACAACTTGCGTACACCGCACCGAGGTTGTGTCGCTACTATCGGTTCATTCGATGGCGTGCATCGTGGGCATCGGGCGATTATTGACCAATTATTGGTACAGGCGCAGCAACTGGGTTTGCCTTCAGTCGTGATGGTATTCGAGCCGCAGCCGTTTGAGTTTTTTGCTGGCGACAAAGCACCTGCTCGCTTGATGCGTTTGCGCGACAAGATTCGTGTCTTGTCTGCCTGTGGTGTGGATCGCGTATTTTGCCTGCAATTCAACCAACGGTTACGGCAGTTATCGGCACATGACTTTATCAAACAAGTGCTGGTGGATGGTCTGGGTATCAAAAGCCTCGTGGTGGGCGATGATTTCCGCTTTGGCTGTGACCGCGCCGGTGATTTCTCTTTATTGCAAAAAGCGGGAGAGGAATACGGTTTTAGCGTTTACGATACCTGCACCGTGCAAGAAGGTGGTGAACGTATCAGCAGTACGCGTATTCGTGGCGCGCTGCTGGCGCAACAATTTGAAGAAGCTGAGCGCTTGCTGGGGCACCCGTATACGATGCGTGGTCGCGTGGTGTATGGCCAGCAGTTGGGGCGCACCATTGGTGTGCCAACGGCGAATGTGCGCTTGCGTCGATACCGTTCGCCGTTAAATGGCGTATTTGCTGTTCGCTTGCGCGTGGTGAAAGAAGATCTTTGGTTGCCTGGCGTAGCTAATGTGGGTGTGCGGCCGACAGTGGGTGGCGAGACGCGACCGATACTGGAAGTGCATTTGCTGGATTTCACCGGGCATTTATACGGTCAGGAAGTAGAAGTGATATTTGATAAAAAATTGCGTGACGAGCAGAAATTTTCATCGCTGGATGCGCTGAAGACGCAGATCCACTCTGACATCGTCACAGCGAAACGGTATTTTAATGTTTGATAGACAGAAGATGGCGCAATGACTGAAGAGAAAAAAGATTACAAACACACGCTGAATTTGCCGCAGACAGCATTTGCCATGAAGGCGAATCTCTCACAGCGCGAGCCCGGTATGCTCAAGCAATGGCAGCAAGACAAGTTGTACGAAAAAATTCGCGCAAGCCGCGCGGGGCGTGAGCAATTCATTCTGCACGACGGCCCCCCCTATGCGAATGGCGATATCCACATCGGTCATTCTGTTAATAAAATTCTGAAAGACATTATTGTCAAAGCCAAAACCTTGAGCGGGTTTGATGCGCCGTATGTGCCGGGTTGGGATTGTCACGGTCTGCCGATTGAACACAACGTCGAGAAAAAACACGGCAAAGCTGGCGACAAACTCGATCACAAAAGTTTCCGCGCCAAATGTCGTGAATACGCACAAGCGCAGGTAAACGGTCAGAAGCAGGATTTTGTGCGGCTGGGTGTGTTCGGTGATTGGGAGAATCCCTACCTGACGATGGCACCAGCATTCGAATCTGACATTATTCGTGCGCTAGGCCGCATTGTCGCTAACGGTCACCTGGTGCGCGGTTTCAAACCGGTGTACTGGAGTGTAGTGGGTGCTTCGGCGTTGGCAGAAGCGGAAGTGGAATATCAGGATAAAGTTTCGACTGCTTTGGATGTGCGTTTTACCGCGGTGGATCAACAGGATTTTCTGTCCGCATTTTCTGGCGTGAGCGGCTCTGGTGTCAGTGGCAACGGAAATGTTTCCGTGGTGATCTGGACAACCACGCCGTGGACGCTGCCGGCGAACCAGGCGGTGAGTTTGTCTGCGGATATTGATTACGCCCTGGTGCAAGTGAATCTCGGTGCGGGTGATGAGCGTCTAGTGATTGCAGAATCTCTGGTTGAGAATGCCATGCAACGTTATGGTGTTGAAAAAGATGGAATAGAAAAATTTTCTATTGTCGGGCGCGCCAAAGGTGCACAGCTTGAGCATAAATTGCTACAGCACCCGTTTTATGCGCGGCAAGTACCGGTGTTGGTGGGTGATCACGTTACTGCAGATGCCGGTACCGGTGCCGTACACACTGCTCCCGATCACGGCGTGGACGATTTTATTGTAGGCAAAAAATACAATATTGGCACGCTGAATATCGTGGATGAGAACGGTTTGTACCGTGCGGGCACGGAAATTTTTGCCGGCGATCATGTTTATAAAGTGGATCAGAAAGTGGTGGATCTGCTGCAGGAAAAGGGCGCGCTGGTTCTTGCCAAACAATTCACGCACAGCTTCCCACATTGCTGGCGCACTAAAACACCGTTGATTTTTCGTGCAACGCCGCAGTGGTTTGTGAGTATGAGCGAGCGCGGTTTGTTGCAACAGGCGCTGGATACTGTGCAGAAAGTGCAGTGGTTTCCGTCATGGGGGCAGGCGCGCATTGAAGGCATGTTGAGCCAGAGCCCGGACTGGTGTGTGTCGCGTCAGCGCACATGGGGTGTGCCGATTGCCTTGTTTATCCATCGTGAAACGCAAACCTTGCACCCGCGTACGCAAGAGTTGATAGAAGAAGTTGCACAGCGTGTGGAAAAAGATGGTATCGATGCCTGGTTTGATCTCGATGCACATGAATTGTTGGGCGATGAAGCGTATCAATACCAGAAAGTAACCGACACACTCGATGTAGGGTTTGGTTGCGGTGTGACGCATCTCGCGGTACT
>DAOMGA010000005.1:0-16572 GCA_035430085.1 Pseudomonadales bacterium | reverse complement strand
GCTGCAGAGCAGGTTTCCGGGGGGATATAACCTGCTCAATGTACTTGCAGTGGTTGCCACCCTGTGTGGTCACGGCATGAGTTTGCAATCAGTACTGGGGGCAGTTGAACAGTTGCAAGCCGTGCCGGGACGCACACAAATTGTCAGTAGCGATCATGACGACATTCTGGTCGTGGTCGATTACGCACACACGCCCGATGCATTACAAAAAATTCTGGCGGCTTTGCGTGAGCAAGCCAAAGGAGTCTTGTGGTGTGTATTTGGTTGTGGTGGAAACCGTGATCGCGGCAAGCGACCACAAATGGCAGCAGCGGCGCTGGCTGCAGCTGATGCCGTGATTGTGACCAGCGATAATCCGCGTGACGAAAATCCGCAAACCATTATCAATGAAATTATCAGCGGTTTAAGCAGTTCTGCTATAACCGTGATAGTAGATCGTAGTGCAGCGATTACATCGGCTATCCAGCATGCCAAGGCAGGTGATGTGATTTTGTTGGCAGGCAAGGGGCATGAAACATATCAGGAAGTGGCAGGAAAGCGCCTGCCCTTTTCTGATATTGAACAGGCACATGCGGCGCTATCGCTTCGGCGGCAGTTACAGTCGGAGTGTGCAATATGATGCAGGATTTATCACTGACTGCTGTAGCGACTGCATGCGGTGTTGAGTGGAGCGGAAAAGATGCCGTCTTTTCCGGAGTTTGTATTGATAGCAGAAAAGTGCAGTCTGGTGATCTATTCGTGGCATTGCGTGGTGAACGTTTTGATTCGCACGATTTTCTGTCTGATGTGCAGCAGGCGGGTGCGGTAGCTGCGCTGGTCGAAAAAATTGATTCTGTTGTCTGTCTGCCGCAGGTGTTGGTAAAAAATTCAGTCAGCGCATTAGGTCAGGTTGCCAAACTGAACCGTGAAATGTTCGGTGGAAAAATTATTGGTCTGACAGGCAGCGCGGGTAAGACGACTACTAAAGAAATGATAGCTGCCATTCTGGAGCAAACCGGTCATCCATTGGTGACAGCGGGAAACCTCAACAATCACCTTGGTGTGCCACTAAGTCTGTTGCGACTGGACCCAGGGCACGACAGTGCAGTGATTGAAATGGGGGCTAGTGCTCTTGGTGAGATAGCGTACCTGACGCGCATGACCAAACCTGACGTGGCGCTCGTTACCACAGTGGCAGCTGCGCATATTGAAGGATTTGGCTCAATTGAAAATGTCGCGCTGGGGAAAAAGGAAATTTATGCCGGATTGCACCCTGATGGCACTGCAGTGATCAATCTTGATAATAGCTGGACAGCTGCGTGGCAGGATGGATTGCGTGAAAAGTTCCGTGTGCTGACTTTCTCCTCGTCACACGTCGCAGATATTTTTGCAACGGATATTTTACAGTCGCCAAACGGTGTTCGTTTTGTGCTGAATGCACAGAATCAGCGCGCTGATATTGCGTTGGCATTTCTCGGTTTACACAATGTGAGCAACGCGCTGGCAGCTGCAGCCAGTTGCATGGCTCTTGGTATCGCATTTGAAAAAATTGTCACGGGTCTGCACGCCGCGAGACCGTATAAAGGTCGCTTGCAAAGCAAACACGGTGTCAATGGCTGTCTGGTGATTGACGATAGTTATAACGCCAATCCTGCCTCTGTGCGCATGGCAATCGATACGCTGTTGGCCTGTGAAGGAAAAAAAATCCTGGTATTGGGTGATATGGGAGAGCTGGGTGTTGATGCGCGCTCCATGCACGCTGATACAGGACGTTATGCAAAAGAGGCGGGTATCCAGCAATTGCTGGTGACTGGTGCTTTATCGCAAGCAACAGCGGATGCGTTCGGAGAAGGGGCGCTGCATTTTGATAGTTGGCAGTCGCTGGCTGATTACTGTTTATCCCAAGCGGAAGAGCATTCTACATTTTTGATTAAAGGGTCGCGTAGCGCTGGCATGGATCGTGTGGCTGATGCGCTGACAAGTACGGAGAAAGTGACATGCTGATCTGGTTGGCTGATTATTTGTTGCAATACGCTAGTGCGATGGCGGTTGTTAAATACCAGACGTTTCGCGCCATCATGAGTATTTTGACTGCGCTCGTTTTTTCATTGTGGATGGGGCCTGCAGTTATTGATTATTTGCAGCGCTTGAAAATAGGTCAGTCTGTGCGCACCGATGGTCCGCAGACGCATCTGGGAAAATCAGGTACGCCAACCATGGGCGGTGTATTGATTTTATTGTCTATCTGTTTGAGCACATTACTCTGGGGGCGTTTGGAAAATCGTTATATCTGGATTGTGATGTTGACGACGATCTGTTTTGCCGCCATTGGCTGGGTGGATGACTGGCGCAAAGTGGTAGAAAAAAATTCACGTGGACTTCCATCGAGGTGGAAATATTTTTGGCAATCTGTATTTGGTCTGGGTGCGGCATTGGCATTGTATTTGACGGCGCCACCAGGATTGAATCCGGTAGAGTTGCAGTTGTATGTGCCATTTTTTAAAGATGTTGCCATCAATCTTGGTTGGCTCTACATACCGTTTGTGTATTTTGTTGTTGTGGGATCCAGCAATGCGGTGAATCTCACCGATGGTCTTGATGGTCTGGCAATCATGCCGTCTGTCATGATTGCAGCAGCGCTCGCAGTTTTTGCCTATCTGACTGGCAATATCAAGTTTGCCCAATATCTCAATATTCCTTATGTCATTGGTGGCGGCGAGTTGGTGGTATTTTGCGGCGCGTTTATTGGCGCTGGGCTCGGATTTCTCTGGTTCAATACTTATCCCGCACAAGTTTTCATGGGTGATGTCGGTGCGTTGGCGCTCGGCGCAGCACTGGGATTGATTGCAGTAGTTGTGCGCCATGAAATTGTTTTTTTCATCATGAGCGGTGTGTTTGTGATGGAAACGGTGTCTGTCATATTGCAGGTTGCTTCCTTCAAGTTGACTGGAAAACGTATTTTTCGCATGGCTCCTATACACCATCACTTTGAATTGAAAGGTTGGCCCGAGCCACGAGTGATTGTCCGTTTCTGGATTATTACGGTCATTCTGGTGTTGGTGGGTTTAGCAACCCTTAAACTGCGATAGGAATTATTAAGCGATGGCAAGTGATAGCAAGAAACGTGTCGTGATAGGGATGGGCAAAACCGGCCTGTCCTGCGCGCGTTTTCTTCGCTCGACCGGCGAATCGTTTATCTGGATGGATACGCGTGACGTGCCGCCGATGTTGGCGGATATCCAGTCTGAGTTTCCTGATGTTGCATTGCGCTGTGGTGCACTGAATGTTGATGTCTTGTGTACTGCGGCTGAAATCATTGTTAGTCCGGGTGTTTCTGTACTGGAACCCGCATTGCGTGCGGCGGCTTTACATGGTGTGCCTGTGATTGGCGATATTGAGTTATTTGTGCGCGCAACAAAAAAACCGGTTATCGCCATCACGGGTTCCAATGCAAAAAGTACCGTTACCACTCTGGTAGGGGATATGGCAATCGCTTGTGGTTTGCAGGTAGGTGTTGGCGGTAATCTGGGAATACCGGTCCTTGATATGCTGGAGAACGATGCTGCAAATGATGCTTATGTGTTGGAACTTTCCAGTTTCCAACTGGAAACGGTATTCAGTTTGCAGGCTGAAGTGGCAGTCATACTGAATATCAGTGAAGATCACATGGATCGTTATGATTCTTTAGCGGCCTATACACAAGCCAAATTGCGTATCTATCATGCTGCTGCGCATGTGGTTTTTAATCGTGCTGATATTTTGACACAGCCTGCACTGGAAACGGCTGGTAAACGTTGGTCATTCGGTCTGGATGGCGGCGGTGCGAATTCTGTTGGCGTGTGTGATAGCGAAGGTGATCGCTGGATAGTGTATGGCGACAATATGAAACTCATGCGTATTGCAGAAATTCGTATTGTCGGCAGTCATAATCTTGCGAATGTCACAGCGGCTTTTGCTGTTGCGTTGGCAGCGGGGTGGGATATATCTGCTTGTGCTGATGCTGTGCGAAATTTTAGTGGTCTGGCGCATCGCTGTCAGTGGGTCGCCGAGAAGCATGGCGTACTTTTTTATAATGATTCAAAAGGAACCAATATAGGTGCAACTGTTGCTGCGATTGAAGGGCTTTGTAGCGGCAAGAATATTGTATTGATTGCTGGCGGTGATGGTAAGGGTGCTGATTTTTCCCAGCTGGCTGCAGTCGTGCAGCGCCATGTCAAACAACTGGTTTTGATCGGGCGTGATGCGAAAAAAATAGCTGCTGCCTGCGCGGACACTACGATTAGTTATGCTTCTTCAATGATCGATGCTGTGTTGAAATCACAAGCGGCAGCGGTCAGTGGTGATGTGGTGCTGTTGTCACCTGCGTGCGCCAGTTTCGATATGTTCAATGGATACGATGATCGTGGTCGTCAGTTTTGTGATGCTGTAGGGGGCTTGGCGTGAGAGCCGCACTAGCATCAATGAATTGGCGGGATTACCCGGTGCGCAGCAATCATCGGGGCAATCTTGTCTGTTCGGTGGATGCACCTTTGTTGACGGTGACTGTAGCGCTGTTGTGTCTCGGTTGGGTCATGGTTTGTTCGGCATCGCTGGATTATGCCTTTCAGACAACTGGCGACACTTTCTTTTTTGCCAAGCGACATGGCATCTATGTGATGTTATCGCTGGTGGCAATGGCTGTTGTATTGAATGTGCCTTATGCGCGTTGGAAGCGCGCTGATGTCGCGTTTCTTGTTATCGCCATCATACTGTTGGTGCTGGTATTGCTGCCTGGTATTGGTCGCCGCGTTAACGGCAGCCAGCGCTGGATCAGTCTTGGTTTTATGACGCTGCAAGTATCTGAAATAGCAAAATGGGGCAGCATGGTGTTCTTTGCTGGTTATCTGGTGCGTCGTCGTGATGAGATGCGCAACAGCATCTGGTGTTTTATCAAACCGTTTCTGGTGTTGGGTCTAATCGCTATTTTGTTATTGGCGGAACCGGATTTTGGCGCAACCGTGGTGATTGGCGCATCGGCATTGTCTTTGTTTTTTTTGTCTGGTGCGCCACTGATCCGGTTTGTTCCGCTGCTGGCAGTGTTTCTGTTGGGCGGTGGCTTTCTGGCGGTAACTGAATCGTATCGTCTGGCGCGTTTATTGGCTTTTTTAAATCCATGGGATGAATCTGTCATGTATGGCAGTGGATATCAGCTGACGCAATCCTTGATCGCTATTGGTCGAGGTGAATGGTTGGGTGTTGGATTGGGTCATAGTGTGCAGAAACTCTTTTATCTTCCTGAAGCGCATACCGATTTTGTTTTCAGTATCTGGGCAGAAGAAGCGGGTTTGGCAGGATGCATTGCCATCATTGGTATGTTTGCTTTTTTAATCTGGCGCATGTTTGTGGTTGCCCGCCATGCCTCGGTGCGTGGTGAGCAGTTCGGAGCGTTGGTGGCGACAGGCATGGGCTTGATGATTGCTTTTCAGGCATTCATCAATATGGGTGTTGCATCCGGCTTGTTGCCCACCAAGGGATTAACTTTGCCGTTCATTAGTTATGGGGGCAGTAGTCTGATTATCAGTGCGTCAATGTCAGCCATGGTGTTGCGATTAAGTTTCGAAAATCGGCAGGCAGCCAAGGCTCAGGTGGTGCTGCCATGAATATTACTGCAGAAAAAATACCCAGGATATTGGTGATGGCGGGTGGTACAGGTGGACATGTATTTCCTGCACTGGCAGTAGCAAACGTTCTGCGCGCTCGCGGCTGGTGCGTGGAATGGCTGGGTACTGAAAATGGCATAGAGTCGCGCATTGTTCCCGCTGCCAATCTCAAGCTGCATTGCATTACAGCCGTGGGTCTTCGTGGTAAAGGATTGCGAAAATTGTTGGTAGCGCCGATTCATTTGTTGCGAGCGCAATGGCAGGCCCTGCAAATATTTATGCGCTTCAAACCGGATGTTGTTTTGGGTATGGGTGGTTTTGCATCAGCGCCTGGCGGATTGGCGGCATTTTTCTTGCGTGTGCCATTGATTATTCATGAACAGAATGCAATAGCAGGCACCACCAACCGAGTGTTATCAAAACTGGCAAAGCGGGTGTTGTCTGCGTTTCCCGCAGTTTTTAGCAAAGCCGGCGCAGAAGTTGTCGGCAATCCTGTTCGTGATGAGATTGTTGCATTAACGACTGCCAGTAAAAGTATTCGCCCGATCAACGAGTGCTTACACCTTTTGGTGTTAGGCGGAAGTCAGGGCGCTACAGCGCTCAATTATTTATTACCCGAGGCGCTGGCTTTGTTGCCTGAAGCGATTCGCCCGGTAGTTTTTCATCAGGCCGGTGGTGCTTCATTGGCGCAAACACGTGAACAGTACCGTCAGGCGGGTGTAACGGCCCGAGTTGAGGCATTTATTGAAGATATGGCATCGATGTATCAGTGGGCGGATCTGGCTGTTTGTCGTTCTGGTGCCATGACGGTGTCGGAATTGACTTGCGCACAATTGCCGGCGTTGCTCGTTCCTTTTCCGTTTGCCATTGATGATCATCAGACACATAACGCGTTATGGTTGTCCAATGCGGGTGCTGCACGGCTATTACCGCAAGCGACTCTGGATGCAAATCAGTTGGCGAAAATTTTACGAGAGTTAATAGATAACCGTCAGTCATTGCAGGCGATGGTTCATGCGATGCAGTTATTGGCAAAACCTGATGCTGCCACTTGTGTTGCCGATATTTGTGAATCAGCTGCAAGTGCCGCTCGTAGTAAACATATTCAGGAGGGCGGTCATGCGTAAGGCGGAGCCTGCAGCTATTAAGGTAGAACCTATCATTATTCCGGAGATGCGCAGGATTCGCCGTATCCATTTTATCGGCATTGGCGGCGCGGGTATGTGTGGCATTGCAGAAGTATTGTCGAATCAGGGATATGTAATTTCCGGTTCTGATTTGCGTGAGGGCTCTGTGGTAGAGCGCTTGCGGAGTTTTGGTATTGACGTGGCGATTGGTCATTCGGCTGATAATGTTAGTGGCGTTGATGTCGTTGTGGTTTCAACAGCGATTGATCAGCAAAATCCTGAATTACTGTCGGCGCGTGAACGGCGCATACCGGTGGTGAGGCGAGCAGAAATGCTCGCGGAAATTATGCGTTACCGACATGGCATTGCGGTGGCCGGTGCGCATGGTAAAACCACAACCACGAGTCTTATTGCTTCTCTATTGGCGGAAGCCGGACGCGATCCGACCTACGTGATCGGGGGTTTGTTAAACAGCTCGGGTAGCAATGCGGGTCTTGGTGCCAGTCGCTATCTGGTGGCGGAAGCCGATGAAAGCGACGCCTCGTTCCTGCATCTGCAGCCTATGGTATCTGTTGTAACGAATATTGACGCTGATCATATGGAAACTTACGGCGGCGATTTCAGAAAACTGCAGCAAACTTATGTGCAGTTTTTGCACAATTTGCCGTTTTATGGTGTGGCGGTAGTGTGTGTCGATGATAAGCCGGTGTGTGAAATATTATCGGATATCGGCCGTCCGACATTGACTTACGGTTTCAGTGAGCAGGCTGATTTTCGCATCATTGATGTCAAGCAGTGCAAGATGCAAAGTACTTTTACTGTGTTGCGACCTGAGCAGGGGCCGATTACTGCCACGATCAATTTACCCGGGTTGCACAACATCCAGAATGCGACTGCTGCGATTGCGGTAGCGACAGACGAAGGTATTGCTGATGACGTGATTGTGCGCGCTCTGGAAAAATTTCAGGGCGTTGGTCGTCGGTTTCAGGTCTATGGCGAATACCCGGTAGGCAATGGAACTGCGATGTTGGTTGATGATTATGGTCATCATCCTCGCGAGGTGGATTCAGTCATTAATGCAGTTCGCAAGGGTTGGCCAGAACGCAGGTTGATCATGGTTTACCAACCACATCGCTATACACGTACGCGTGATTTGTATGAAGACTTTGTGCAGGTTTTGTCAAAAGTGGATGTGTTGCTGTTGTTGGATGTGTATACAGCTGGTGAGGCATTTATAGCGGGTGCAGATAGCCGGGCCCTTGCTAGAAGTATTCGTCAGCGAGGTCAGATTGATCCGGTATTTGTCGACCATATTGATGGCGTGGCGGCAGTGCTGGCTTCCATTGTCCAGTCCGGTGACATCGTGGTGACGCAAGGCGCGGGAAATATTGGCGCTCTGGCAGCAACCTTGGCGCGTGGCAAATTAACAGGAGGCGAAAATGTCTGAGCGCATGCAGCCTGAAAAATTTGGCAACGTTGCGGTGTTGTACGGTGGTATGTCTTCCGAGCGTGAAATCTCGCTGAAAAGCGGTCGAGCTGTTGCCGATGCCTTATTGCGTCAGCGTGTCACGATTGATCTGATTGATGTGGGTGCAGATTTTTTATCGGTGTTGGCTGCGCAACAGAATGGCACAAGAAAAAAATGGGATCGCGCTTTTATCGTGCTGCATGGTGTGGGTGGTGAAGACGGCATGATGCAAGCAGTGCTGGAAATGGCTGGTATTCCCTACACGGGCAGCGGTGTCTTGGCATCTGCATTGGGTATGGATAAATGGCGCACAAAAATGATTTGGCAAGCGCAACAACTTCCAACACCGGGTTATGCATTGCTGGATAAAAACATTGATTGGCATGCATGTATGGAGCAGCTTGGTCGTAGCGCCATTGTTAAACCGGCTTGCGAAGGTTCCAGCATCGGTATGCGCAAGGTAAACAATGCGCAGGAATTGCAGGCTGCATTTATTTACGCCAGTGATTTTGCTGGCAGCGTGTTGGCAGAAAGTTGGGTGACGGGTGCTGAATTTACAGTGGCTGTGTTGAATGGGGCTGCGCTGCCGCCGATTCGTCTGGAAACCGGGCATGAGTTTTATGACTTTGATGCGAAATACATCAGCAACAGTACGCGTTATTTATGCCCTTGCGGATTGTCGACAGAAAAAGAAGTGGAATTGAAACAGCTGGCGGAAACAGCATTTGCAGCAGTGGGTTGTAATGGCTGGGGTCGCGTGGACGTGATGCAGGATGAGGCGGGGAAATTCTATTTGCTGGAGGTTAATACTGTCCCGGGGATGACCGATCATAGTCTGGTGCCGATGGCAGCGCGCGCCGCTGGATTGTCGTTTGATGATTTGGTGTTGGCTGTGCTGGCAGGAACGCTTGATGCTATTGCAGGAGAAAGATGATGACCGTTGAAAACGTGTTATCTGAATCTGTGGGTATCCGCACTGCTACGCTATCAGGCACGGCTGCTTATACAGGTGTTGTGCATGGTTTGTTGCTGTTACTGGTACAGACTGTGCTGGTATGCGTTTTGATCGCCGGTGTGTATTTTTCAATTCCATGGCTCAAGTTGGCTTTTGACAAACCGATTCAGCGAGTGGAAATCCATGGCGATTTTTATGCGCTGGATCAGGCGAGCATTAAAAATGCTGTAGTGATTCATGAGCAAGATAGTGTTCTTGATATTGATTTGTCGGCGTTAGTGAATCAGCTGGAGTCACAGCCCTGGATTGCCCGTGCCCGTGCCCGCCGCCAATGGCCTGATACGGTGGCAATCGATATTGTGGAGCAGCGTCCCATCGCCTATTGGGGTGATAAGTGGCTGGTCAATGCCAAGGGACGTTTGTTTGAACACCAGGGGCTTTTTCAGAATCAACCGTTACCGCACCTATGGAGTGAGAGTGCGATTCCTGCAGAAGCGATGAATTTTTACCAGATATTCGATAGGCAATTGAAACCGGCGGGTTTGAAATTGCGTGCTGTCAGTCAAAGTTTGCAAGGAGATTGGCAATTAACGCTGGATAGCGGTTTGTTGGTGATGCTGGATCGCACCGATCCTGCCAGTAACGTCAGGCATTTTGTGAGTATTTATCAGCAGGTGTTGTTGCCGGCCCAGCGTCTGGCTGAGGTTGTGGATATGCGGTACCGCCGAGGTGCGGCGATACGCTGGAAGCCGCTGGCAATGCCTGTTTCAGAACATGATGAAAATATTGAGAGGACAAAAAATGAGCGCGGATAGGAGCCGGATTGTCGGTCTGGATATAGGAACGTCCAAAGTCGTAGCGTTGGTCGGTGAGATCGATGCTGATGGCAATCTTGAAATTATCGGCATCGGTACGCACAAGTCGACAGGTTTGCGACGAGGTGTGGTGGTGAATATCGAATCCACCGTTCAGTCAATCCAGCGTGCAATTGAAGAAGCAGAACTGATGGCGGGCTGTCAGATACATTCTGTGTATGCAGGCATAGCGGGTAGCCATATCCGCAGCCTCAATTCGCATGGGATAGTCGCGATACGTGATCGTGAAGTGCAGCCGGCAGATGTCGAACGCGTGATTGATGCAGCGCAGGCTGTTGCAATACCGGCAGATCAGAAAGTACTGCACATTTTGCCGCAGGATTACATTATTGATAATCAGGAAGGCGTGCGAGAACCGCTGGGCATGTCCGGTGTGCGGTTGGAAGCCAAGGTGCATCTGGTGACGTGCGCAGTCAATGCAGTGCAAAACATAGAAAAATGTATCCGTCGCTGTGGATTGGAAGTAGAAGACATTATTCTTGAGCAATTGGCATCCAGTTACTCGGTATTAACAGATGATGAAAAAGAGTTGGGTGTCTGTTTGGTGGATATCGGTGGCGGCACAACTGACATCGCTGTATTCACAGAGGGTTCGATCAAACATACGGCAGTAATACCGATTGCTGGCGATCAGGTCACCAATGATATTGCTATGGCATTGCGCACGCCCACGCCATTTGCAGAAGAAATAAAAATCAAATATGCCTGCGCGTTGACTCAATTAGCTCGCGCAGATGAAATTATAAAAGTTGCCGGTGTTGGAGAAAGAAATTCTCGTGAATTATCGCGTCAGGCTCTAGCAGAAGTAGTAGAACCAAGGTACGATGAACTGTTCACTTTGATACAGGCGGAATTGCGTCGAAGTGGATTTGAAGATTTGGTAGCTGCTGGTATTGTTTTGACCGGCGGCACCGCCAGGATCGAAGGGGCCGTGGAATTGGCCGAAGAGATTTTTCACATGCCGGTACGCGTGGGGGCGCCGGCAAATGTCAAGGGATTGGGAGACATTGTGAAAAATCCGATCTACGCAACGGGAGTCGGTTTGCTGCTGTATGGAATAAGACAGCAGAAAGACGGCAGACCGGGTGTAGAGCTAGAGGAGAAGGGCCATGCCAGCGCAATTGATAAAATGAAACGCTGGTTTAGGGATAATTTCTGATTTTCAGAATTTTTTGTGAGACAGGTGGGGGAAACCATGTTCGAACTAATTGAAAACGTAGCGCAGAACGCAGTCATTAAAGTGATTGGCGTGGGCGGCGGCGGCGGAAACGCTGTGCGCCATATGGTTGAAAACGACGTGATCGGCGTAGAGTTTATTTGCGCCAATACGGACGCTCAGGCATTGAAAGACCTCGCGAATGGCAGTGTATTGAAGATTGGCGCGGGCGTGACCAAGGGGTTGGGGGCTGGTGCGAACCCGGATGTCGGTCGACAGGCCGCCATGGAAGATCGCGAGCGCATTGCAGAAGTGTTGCGTGGCGCTGATATGGTTTTCATCACGGCTGGCATGGGTGGTGGCACTGGAACTGGTGCTGCGCCAGTAGTTGCCCAGGTGGCCAGAGAGATGGGCATCCTGACAGTCGCAGTGGTAACCAAACCGTTCCCGTTTGAAGGAAAAAAACGTATGGCGGTGGCGCAGCAAGGTTTGGCTGAATTGGCAGAGCATGTCGATTCGCTGATTACCATCCCCAATGAAAAGCTGCTGACTACTATGGACAAGAACACGTCGTTGCTGACGGCATTCCGTGCAGCGAATGATGTATTGCTTGGTGCTGTACAAGGCATTGCCGAGCTGATTATTAACGATGGCATGATCAATGTGGATTTTGCTGATGTGCGCACGGTGATGTCAGAAATGGGTGTCGCTATGATGGGTACCGGCAAAGCATCTGGTGAAAATCGTGCACGTGCTGCTGCTGAAGCCGCTATTCGTTGTCCTCTATTGGATAACGTTGATCTGCAGGGAGCCAAAGGAATTCTCGTCAACATCACTGCTGGTTTTGATCTCACGATGGGTGAGTTTGAAGAAGTCGGTAATGCGATACACGAATTTGCTTCTGATAACGCCACTGTTGTGGTGGGTACCGTGCTTGATCCGGAAATGAGCGGTGAGTTGCGTGTTACTGTCGTGGCAACCGGTTTGGGTCACAAAACGGTTGCGGTTGAAGCCAAGCCAACCAAGGTGATCGACAACACCGTGAGTCAACGAGCAACAGCATCTGCGGCATCCCCAAACTACGCGGATCTTGATCGTCCAGCCGTCATGCGCAATAACGGCAACAGCTATAGCTCGCAGTACGGTAGCAGCAGCGCTGCCTATTCCGCCCAGCCCAATACTGCACAGGTAGCTGAGCGAGCGGCACCTGCAGCAGCAGATGACCTGGATTATCTGGATATCCCAGCTTTTCTGCGGCGCCAAGCTGACTAAATAGGACTGCTTGACCTCCCGTCGTCCTGGCGGGGGGGGATTCCTGTTGTTGTGCTATTGCACGCTCACACTGATCGCTATAATGCCAGCCTCATAATGCAAAAGCCGGGAGGCAGGCAGTGTCGTCAAGCGAACCCAAGGCATCTTTATCCGTCATCACTATGGCAGGGCTGGAATTGGCCGGCCAACGAGTGTTGATCCGTGAAGATCTCAACGTCCCCATAAAAAATGGCAAGATTACCTCGGATGCGCGTCTGTTGGCGGCATTGCCTACCATTCGATTGGCGCTGGAAAAAGGTGCCGCTGTCATGGTGTGTTCGCACTTGGGGCGGCCGGTAGAAGGTGAGTTTTCCTCTGACAATTCCATGCAGCCAGTGGCGGATTATTTAGCTAAGGCGTTGGGGCAATCGGTGCCATTGCTGGCAAATTATCTTGAGGGCGTTGCAATAAAGCCTGGCGAAGTTGTGTTATTTGAAAACGTGCGCTTCAACAAGGGCGAAAAGAAAAACAACGATGATTTAGCGCAAAAATATGCATCACTTTGTGATGTGTTCGTGATGGATGCTTTTGGTACGGCGCATCGCGCGGAAGCTTCAACACACGGCGTTGCAAAATTCGCCAAGATCGCCTGTGCTGGTCCGCTGTTGGCTGCTGAATTGGAAGCTCTGGGTAAAGCGCTGGATAAGCCGACGCGCCCGATGGTGGCAATTGTTGCCGGATCAAAAGTATCGACCAAGCTGGATGTTCTTAATTCGTTGACGACAATCTGCGATCAATTGATTGTAGGTGGCGGTATTGCTAATACATTTCTTGCGGCAGCAGGTTACAACGTCGGTAAGTCACTCTGTGAGCATGAGTTGATTGATACGGCGAAAAAAATAGCAGAAAAGGTCAAAGTGCCGCTGCCGGTTGATGTGGTGGTAGCGGATGCATCTGATATAGGCAGTGATTTTATGGCGTTTGTCGCCAATAGTACGCCTGTCGTTAAAGCTGTAAAAGATATTGCAGAAAACGATATGATTCTTGATATCGGGCCGCAAACTGCGAAACATTTTGCTGATATGTTAGTGGCAGCAAAAACCATTTTATGGAACGGTCCAGTGGGTGTATTTGAAGTGGATGCTTATGGTAACGGTACAAAAGTTATGTCAAAGGCGATTGCGGATAGCGCAGCGTTTTCGATTGCTGGCGGTGGTGATACGTTAGCGGCAATCGACCAGTACGCACTTGCAGAAAAAATTTCCTATATTTCTACCGGCGGCGGCGCATTTCTGGAATTTGTAGAAGGTAAAGAATTGCCGGCAGTTAGCATCTTGCGCGAGCGAGCAAGAAACTGATCTCACCCAATATATAAAATCAATTATTTTTCTGGAGAATCAACATGGCACTGGTAAGTTTGCGTCAGTTACTGGATCACGCTGCTGAAAATAGCTACGGCGTTCCTGCGTTCAATGTTAACAATCTGGAACAGATGCGCGCCATTATGGAAGCGGCGGACAAAGCTAGTTCGCCGGTGATTGTGCAAGCTTCTGCAGGAGCCAGAAAATACGCAGGAGCCCCTTTTTTGCGCCATATGATTCAGGCAGCTATTGAAGAGTTTCCACATATTCCTGTGGTCATGCATCAGGATCATGGTGTGAGTCCCGCAGTATGCCAACGATCTATTCAGTTGGGTTTTTCATCTGTGATGATGGATGGCTCGTTGGGCGAAGATGGTAAGACGCCTATGGATTACGCTTACAACGCCAAAGTAACCAGAACGGTTGTCGATTTCTCGCACGCTTGCGGTGTGTCGGTAGAAGGTGAGATTGGTTGTCTGGGGTCGCTGGAAACCGGCATGATGGGCGAAGAAGACGGGCATGGTGCAGAGGGAGTACTGGATCACTCACAGTTGCTGACGGATCCAGAAGAGGCTGCTAATTTTGTACGTGATACCGGTGTAGACGCATTGGCTATTGCGATAGGTACTTCGCACGGTGCTTACAAATTTACGCGTCCACCAACAGGTGACATCCTTGCCATTGAGCGTGTAAAAGCCATTAACGCCCGTATTCCGAATACGCATCTTGTCATGCACGGGTCTTCCAGTGTGCCGCAAGAGTGGTTGGCAATCATCAATGAATACGGCGGTGATATCAAACAAACGTATGGTGTACCGGTCGAACAGATTGTTGAAGCGATCAAGCACGGTGTGCGAAAGGTCAACATTGATACCGATCTGCGTCTCGCATCAACGGGTGCTATCCGTCGTTTTATGGCTAAAAATCCTGCTGAGTTTGATCCGCGTAAATATTTGAAAGAAACGATCACGGCGATGCACGATATTTGTATTCAACGTTATGAAGCATTTGGTTCTGCGGGTCAGGCAAGCAAAATCAGGCCGCTGTCCCTGGATGTGATGGCAGAGCGTTATACAAAAGGTGAGTTGAAGCAGAAAGTTAATTGATTGGTTGAGGCGAGATAGAAATGAGGGCCTTGTTTCTATCTGTGTCTGATATTCGTCAATCGGAGAGATTTTTTACCTGCGCCGCTCTGCTGATATTTGCGCTGTTTGCCTTTCTGGTAATCAATCACGCCTTCTTCTTCACCATGGATGCAGATGAAGCCTACAACGCGACGACAGCAAAAAACTGGTTGTTAGGCTATGGCTATTCATCCAGTATCGGTGTGATTTTCCCCTTCGATCCGTATATCAGTTCTGGGCCAGCCTATACTTTTCTTGTGGCTATTCCCATAAAACTGTTTGGCAATAATCCGGATGTAGTTAAGCCATTTATGGCTGTCTGTCATCTTGCATTGCTGGGCAGTTGTCTTCTTTTATTAAAGCCGTATGCGACATCAGCAAAATCTTTTTTCTGGCAGCAATTTTTTTTGCTGACATTTTTTTGTCTGGTTGAATTCAAGTTCTGGCATCGGTCTGCTGGTGAATTACTATCGCTGCTCTATTTTGTCAATGCTGCTCTGGTTACAGCGCTGGCGTATGAGAAGCGGATAATTGGAGCTGCCGCGCTGGGCGGGCTTCTGGCTTCTGCGTCTGTATTGACAAAAAATCAGGCGTGGTTGTTGGTAGCAGGACTGTTGTTGGCTGTGCTGGCAAGTAGCGTTCATGGCATGCGTCAGCGATCACTATCTGGTAGAGCTGCTCTTAAGTTGGCGCTGGTATTTTTCCTGACTTTTCTCACTCCCTGGTGGGCATGGCACAGTTATGAAAGTGCCAGCCTGCGGCAGCTTGCTGAACATGATCCGCATTTGTATGAATATTATCTAGGCAAGCAATGGCATTTCTTTTCAACACACGGTTCGGGCTTGAATTTGTTTTGGGAGATCCATTCGATTCCGGACTGGATCAAACGTGAAGGTCAGTTAATTGTTCTGGCATTTACCAAATTTTCCAACGCTTTTTCACGGTTGGGTGCATACACCTTTCTGGGTGCGGTGGGGGTATTGCTAGGCGCGCTGTTCATTGTGGTTTCAGCCGCGGTGGATTTTTTCAGATTTGGCAGGATAGCTTTGTTATTTCTTGCTATGCCTGTACTGGCGTTTACTTTATGGGCGTTATTACTTAACAATAGTATTTATACACATCAAATGCTGCCGGGTATCTGGCTGAGTATTATTGCCGTCAGTTGGGTCTTGGCAAATAAACCAACTGTTACAGCGGCTTTGGGTGTTTTAGCTATGGGCGTTGTCTTTGCAACGGCAGGGAAATACGGGGAGCTAGCTTGCATGGATGCAAGTAATGCTGCATGTGTTTACACGCGGAGCAATCCCGTGAGATCGTCATTTGAGAATGCAATGAGATACTTGAAGTCAAACAAGTTGCCGGCGCCTATGGCTAATTGTGGTTGGTACTTTGCACAGGATGTCGAGTTTTCTTTGCCAGCGGTCAATAACATACAGGATTGTATGCGTTTGTTTGACGAGTCATTGGAGTTTGATGCGCAAGCTTTTGTTGATGTCAATAAATTGCCAGCGGAATTCCATACATCAAAAACAGAAGATGATTTGAAAAAACTATATGTTCACAAGCGGAAAAATCTTTTTTTTTTATCTTTCGTGGCGCCCGTACGTTGGAAAAAACCCATCGAGTTTACTTATATT
>DAOMGA010000004.1:0-16624 GCA_035430085.1 Pseudomonadales bacterium | reverse complement strand
ATCAAGTAATGTCACGCATCAATCTTCTTGACTACTCTGCTTTATTCACCCGCATGGAAGGCACCGCCTTGCAGCCATGGCGCGATACATTGCCTGAAATGATCGATAAAAATTTCAATGCTGATCGCTGGGGCGATATTCCACGCTGGCTATCATGTATTGAAAAACTGCCATTAATTGAAACTCGCAATATTCATCTTGATATGGATACCGTATCGGTTGCAGCGAAAAATTTATTATCTGAAGACACACAAAAGCTGTTGGAATCAGCTTTGCGCGGCTTACACCCCTGGCGCAAAGGGCCATTTGATATTTGTGGCACATACATTGATACCGAATGGCGCTCTGACTGGAAATGGCAACGACTACAAAAACACGTTGCACCGCTCACTGGAAAAACTGTACTGGATGTTGGCTGCGGTAGCGGCTATCACTGCTGGCGCATAAAAGGGGCAGGAGCAGATCTGGTGATAGGGATTGATCCTTCACCGCTTTTCGTTGTGCAATATTGGGCATTGCAACATTTTTTGCAGAATGACAGTGTGTTTGTTGTTCCGGCAGCGTGTGAAGATTTACCACAGGACATGCAGGCATTCGATACTGTTTTTTCGATGGGCGTTTTGTACCACCGCCGCTCACCCATGGATCATCTGCTGGAATTGAAGCAGCTATTGAAACCCGGCGGGCAACTGGTATTGGAAACGCTGGTTATTGCAGGCAATGAGAATACGGTATTGGTACCTGATGGGCGCTATGGGCGGATGGGTAATGTATGGTTTATTCCCAGCGTCGCAGCGCTCACGCGCTGGCTGGAAAAAATGCGTTTTTCTGATATCAAATTGGTGGATGTTTGCACCACCACCACAGATGAGCAACGCAGCACCAACTGGATGACGTTCCAGTCATTACAGGATTTTCTTGACCCTGATGACAGCAGCAAAACAATTGAAGGATATCCTGCGCCCATGCGCGCTGTACTGACAGCAACGCGCTGATAGAAAAGTCGCCATCAAAAAGCGTGCACGCCCAGCCACCAGCAAATAGCGGCAATCAAGGCGCTACAAGGAATAGTAAAAATCCACGCCCACACAATTGTGCCCGCTACACCCCAGCGCACCGCAGACATTTTTCGATTAGCACCCACACCGACAATCGCACCTGTAATCGTGTGCGTAGTGGAGACCGGTATGCCGAATGACGTCGCAGTAAATAACATGACCGCGCCTGCAGTCTGTGCAGCAAAACCACCCACAGGACTCAGCTTGGTAATTTTTTGCCCCATCAAACGGATAATGCGCCAACCACCAAATGCTGTGCCGAGACCAATAGCTGAATAGCACGCAAATACCACCCAATACGGCACGTGTTCATCTTTGCCTGTCACACCCGCAGCAATCAATAACATCCAGATTATACCAATGGTTTTCTGCGCATCATTGCCTCCATGGCCCAACGCATAAGCTGAAGCAGACACAAGCTGCAATCGTCGCGACCAGTTTTCAACACGCCGCGGTGTATGGCGACGAAACATCCATCCGATCAACAGCATCAACAGGCCACCGAGTAACATGCCAACCATCGGTGAAATAACAATGAACATAACTGTTTTGATAATGCCCGCAGAAATCAATGCGTCGGGGCCCGCCTTCGCCAATGCCGCACCAATCAGTCCACCAATCAGTGCATGTGACGACGACGATGGAATACCGTAATACCAGGTAATGACATTCCAGACGATCGCGCCAACCAAAGCGCCAAAAACTATGTAGTGATCAACAATCGTCGGATCAATGGTTCCTTTACCCACCAATGCTGCCACTTTGAGCTGGAACACCCATATAGCAACAAAATTGAATACCGTTGCCATCATGACCGCTTGATACGGTTTTAGCACACGCGTCGACACGACCGTTGCAATTGCGTTAGCGGCATCGTGAAAGCCATTCATAAAATCAAAAGCGAGCGCCAACGCCACAAGAAACGCCAGCACGCCAAAAGACATGGTCATTTGATCCATAATTCGCAGCTACTCCGGAATTTTCGAGTTATGAATTTTCAAGGACAATGGCTTCCAGGATAGTGGCGACATGTTTACAACAGTCGGTCACCGTTTCCAGCAATTCATAAATCGCTTTCAGCTTGATGAGTTCACGCACATCAGGCTCTTCCCGAAATAGCTTCGACATCGCATCACGCAATACCACATCAGCATCGGATTCCAGCTTGCTGATTTCCTTGCACGCTTCAAGTATCGCCGGGCCGTTGTTCATGTTGTGTAACATGCCGACCGCTTTTGCTACAATCTGGCAAGATGCGCGAATAATTTCAGCAAAGCGGATGGCTTCTGGCGTAGCACGACGAATGTCATACGTCGTCACCGTGCCGGCTGCATCCTGCATCGTGTCCAGCACATCATCCAGATGTTTGATCAGCTGATGAATCTCATCGCGATCCAATGGTGTAATAAAAGTGGCATGCAACATCGCCATGGTTTCGTCGACGATTCTATCTGCACGTGATTCAATAGCATCCAGTGTATCCGCATGAGCTGCGGCCGCATCCTGGGATTGGTTCAAGGCCGCCATCACTGCGACCAAAGCATCCGCACCGCGAACAATCTCCTTGGTATGTTCATTGAACAAATCAAAAAACTTGACTTCACGGGGCATGAATCGACCAAACATATATCACCAAACGCCATCTATCGGGTCGGCAAGATTACCCTCTATGACAGATTTGTGACACTATGTGCATCAATTTATATCAATATTTAACCCATTTCTGAATAATACCCGTTATCATTTGCTCATAGTTAATCGCTGATCTTTCTCTCATGAAGCCCCCTCTCCTTCTATTATTTCGCTCCTTGGCGATAGCCATCAGCTTGTTACTGGTTTCAAGTTGTGAATCCGTGTCATCCGTATCTCACCACCCCAAACCGACACCTGCTAAAAAAGCAAAGCGGGTAACACCCAGCCACGCGGATCGTGCCATCGTTGAAAAAAGTAAGCACAAGCTAACTGCGTATGCAGGCAAACAGGTTCTCGCCAGCTTCAAGATTGCCATCGGGCGAGAACCGATTGGCCCCAAAACCTGTAAAGGCGACTTCCGCACACCGGAAGGTCATTATAAAATTATCGGTCAGAATCCTGTTTCAAACTTCTACCGCTCATTGCGGTTGAACTACCCTAACGCCAACGATATTGCCAACGCAAAAAAAATTGGCTGTGATCCCGGTGGCGATATCGTGATTCACGGACTTCAAAATGGTTACGACTGGGTTGGTCGTACCCATTGCTCGGTTGACTGGACCAGCGGCTGTATTGCCGTAACCAATCAGGAAATGGACTATCTTTGGCGCATTTTACCTGTTGGCACACCTGTGGAGATTCGCCCATGACATTACACCGCGTGGCTGTAGCCGCCGCCCTGCTGTTCACCATTGCAAGCCGTGCGCAGGCAGCTATTTTTGCATTGCCGCCCGATGGTGAATCCCTCATAGGACGCGAGGAAAGAATAATAGCTGGCAGGGAAGACACGCTAATCGAGATCGGTCGTCAGAATGATATCGGTTATGACGAAATCACAAATGCCAACCCGGGCGTAGACCCGTGGATGCCGCACTCTGGTTCAACCGTCACATTGCCACATCTCTACCTACTACCAGACGCCCCACGCCAGGGTATCGTTATCAATACCGCTGAAATGCGACTCTATTTCTATCCGAAAACTCCTGCCGGAAAAACAGCTACCGTAGAGAGCTTTCCCATCAGCATAGGTCGCAGCGACTGGAATACGCCGTTGGTGACTACCAAGATCACCAGGAAAGTTTCGGGGCCAGTGTGGTATCCCACTGCATCGGTCAAAAAAGAACACCTTGAAAATGGGGATCCTTTACCCAGCGTGGTGCCGGCCGGCCCCGATAATCCTCTGGGTAAATACGCGCTGTATCTCAGTATCCCCGCCTATCTGATTCACGGTACCAATAATGAATACGGTATCGGTATGCAGGTAACGCACGGCTGCATGCGTATGTACGCCCCGGATATCAAGCGCTTGTTCGAGACAGTGCCAGTGGGTACGTCAGTTCGCATAGTCAATCAACCTTACAAAGTCGGTTGGAAAGAAGGTGTGTTATATGTAGAAGTGCATCCTTGGCTGGAAGGAACACCAGAGGCCCAGCGAAATGACACTGCCATGCTCACCCGCTTGGTCAGGTCACAGCTCAAAGAGTACATCGACTACCCTGTTGATTGGCAGGCTGTCGAGCAAGCCAGAATTGAGGCCACAGGTCTGCCCATCCCGGTTGGTCCTACCGTGACACCCATCGCTAGCACCCAATAGTTGTTAGCATGAGTAGTCTGGCATAAAAAAACCCGCTTCCTTACGGTAGCGGGTTTTGCCATAGCAGGCCGGATACAGCTGGAAACCGACCTTTTATCGCAGATCTTACTTACGCATAGCTTTCTGGAATGCGCGATCGATCTTGGTGTTAGCATCAGCAGCAGATTGCTTAGCTTCGTCAGCAGTTTGCTGAGCAGCAGCAGCAGCAGATTTTGCTTCGTCAGCAGTTTGCTGAGCAGCAGCAGCTTCTTGACGAACTTTTTCCAAATCGCCGTTGCTTGCGCAACCAGCGGCCAGAACAAGAGTTGCTGCAACGATAGACGCTTTCAACATAGTAGTTTTCATCAGAGACTCCCTAAGATATAAGACAAATTGGCAGGATTTGAACAATCCCCCCCGCCGGTGAGGACTTTTTCAGAATAACATAATCTTATAACGTATACCCAGTGGAAATACATTATTTTGGCAATAACTGCAGGTTTCCCAAGTGCTGGAGTATTGCTCCGGCAGCAAAAGCATTCCCATTCTCATTGAGATGAGGATCATCAGCAAACGTCACTGGAAAAACATCCGTCTGCTGGAAATCCTTCAGCAAAGAAATCACCGGGTAGGGTTTTTGCGACTTAATCTCTGAAAAATAGCGAAATGGCTCCTGCAAATACGGACCATGCAATGGATATTGCTTTTTTTCCCAATTATCCGGCGCCAGCCGGGTGTCGTATTGGAAATGACGAGGCATGATAACCAACACAAAGGGAACGTGCAGCACATCGCGAGAGTACGCATAAATCCTGTCCACATTACCCATCAACGCATCAAAATACGGCCTGGTTTCCTCCAGGGGGCGCTCGACGATGAAGTAGTGTCGCCCGGGCACACCAAAAGCATTTTGCGCCAACCAGTCCGACTGCCAGATGCTCTGGTTTGTCAGGCTTATAAACTGGGTGATCGCAGGCAGATACTGACCATAGGCAAAAGCATACTGACGCTCGGCGATGTTTCTATAAAGCCGGTCGTCAAAGATATCGGTCATATCTACCATCAAGATCACCAGATCCGGCTTGTACTTCACGCCTTTGTCTCTCAAAAGCCGTTCCGACAAGTAAGGCGACGAAGATACCCAGCCAAAATTGATAGCATGCAATCCTGTATACCCAGCACTTTGCGCCTGTTTTTCGAACTGCACAGGCAACGTCTTGCCCATCATGACGCGCCCGCCATAAACAAATGAATCACCCAGAAAAAGCACATTGAAGTCTTCGTCCCGCAATGCATCAGCTTCAATGCCAGAACGAATACCATCTGCATTCACATTATCGTGATAGGGCTTTGTCATACGGTGGTCAGGGTTACCGACCAGATTGGCTTCTTCCCAAGGTCTGAAATAGAAGTATCTCAACCCGAATTCCAGAAGCAGAAGGCAACTGAATGCCGAAAAAACACTCAGCAGCAATGTGAATGCCCATCTCTTCATATTCACTATTCCACTATCTACGTCATGCAGAGCATAGCGGCAAAGTCACGCTCTACGCCATTCTCGTTTAAAACCCTGTGCTACACTGCCTTGAATTTCACCCGTCACGACACTGATATAGCACAATGCTCGACTGGATCAAAAAACGCGTTTCAACCGCAAAAAAACAGGGAAAATCCGGAAAGACCGGCAAGAAGTCGATGGTCGAGATTGTTGCGCGCAGCCAACATGGCATACCTGAACAAAAAATCAGCAGCAACGCACTTCGTGTCATTGAACGACTGCACGATGCCGGTTTTGACGCACATATCGTGGGCGGCGGCGTACGCGATCTACTGTTAGGCCTTCGCCCCAAAGATTTTGACATCGCCACCAACGCCACGCCGGAACAAGTACGACAAATATTTCGCCACTCACGCATTATCGGCAGACGTTTCCGTATTGTGCACGTGATGTTCGGGCGCGACATGATCGAAGTCACCACGTTTCGCGGTCATCACAGCAATGCTGAAAATCCGAAAGATGGCGAAGCCCATGATAGTGGTTTGCTACTGCGCGACAATGTTTATGGCAGCATTGAAGAAGATGCTATCCGGCGCGATTTTACGGTCAATGCTTTGTACTACGGTGTTGATCATCAAGTCCGTGATTTTTGTAACGGCATGCGCGACATCCAGAAACGCCAGATTCACATGATCGGCGATCCTGAAATCCGCTACCGAGAAGACCCGGTTCGTATGTTGCGTGCTGTGCGGCTCGCAGCGAAACTGGATTTCACACTGGAAAAAAATACCGCAACGCCTATCGCCCGATTAGCACCCTTGCTAAACGACATCTCTAATGCGCGTCTGTTCGACGAAATGATCAAACTGTTCATGGCAGGCAGCGCCGTGAAAACATTTGATTTAATGGTGCAGCATCAGCTATTCCAGACACTGTTCCCTGGCCCCTCACGCCTGCTCGAACCTGGAAACTACTCCGACACATTAATCCGTCAGGCGCTGGCCAATACGGATGAACGGATACGCAAAGATTTACGTGTGACTCCGGCTTTTTTGTGCGCCGCTATTCTGTGGCCGATTTTGCAGCAACAACAACTCCATGCTCAACATGAAGGCCTGCCACCATATCAGGCACTACAAAGAGCTGCGCAGAAAGTCATCGGAGAGCAGATAAAACGCATTGGCATACCCAAGCGATTTACACTTCCTATGCAAGAAATATGGGAGTTGCAGTGGCAACTGAATCGACGCCTGGGCAATCGAGCTGAAAAAATGCTCGAACACCCACGGTTCCGGGCAGCTTACGATTTCCTGCTATTGCGCGAACAGGCGGGAGAAGATTTGAAGCATCTCGGTCAATGGTGGACAGATTATCAAGAAGCCGATGTGGAGCAACGTGCCCAACTGCAGCGCGACCTTGAGCGCAGTGGTAATGACAGCCCCATCAAAAACAACCGCAGTCGTCGCAACACACGTCGCCGCGGACCAAAACCAGAGAGCCAATAAATTGTATGGCGAGTGTTGTCGCTTACATCGGCATTGGCAGTAATCTGGCTCAGCCAACCCAACAAGTCGAAAACGCTGTATCCGCATTGAAAGCTATTCCCGCCACACAGCTGCTCTGTGTATCCCCCTGGTACGGCAGTACACCTGTCGGCGGACCTAGTGAACAACCGGACTATATTAACGGTGCTGCCTGTCTGCAAACCAGACTCGCTCCGCACAAGCTATTGGATGCACTGCAAGCCATAGAAGAACAACAGGGGCGTAAACGCCATACACGTTGGGGGGCCCGAACACTGGATCTCGATTTACTGTTATACGGCGACCAGACAATTCACGATTCGAGACTGACCACGCCACACCCACGCCTGGAAACACGGCACTTTGTGCTCGCTCCTCTGGCAGACATCGCCCCGACGTTAGTACTTCCCAACGGGTGCAGTGTTGCCTCATTATTAGCGAACTTGGGAACCAGCAACGGCTTATGGCGATTGCCCGTTCAACCACTGACCTGACTGATAATTGCCTATGACCGACGATCCATTTGATAGTCTACATTTTGATTTTGAAGGTCGGACACTGCCACGCTTTGTGGCAGTGGAAGGCAATATCGGCGTAGGTAAAACCACTCTGGCAAAACGATTAGCCAGCACCTTTAACTACCAGACATTGCTGGAAGCAGCGGAAGACAATCCGTTTCTGGAAAGATTTTATCAAGATCGAAAACGCAACGCCCTGCCTACGCAGCTATATTTTTTGTTTCAACGCAGCCAACAGTTTCGTGAACTTCGCCAAGGCGACATGTTCCTGCCACTACGTGTAGCCGATTTTATTATCAACAAGGATCCGTTGTTTGCGCGTATCACGCTGGATGAAGAAGAATACAGCCTGTATAAAAAAGTTTATGACCAGCTGATTATTGATGCACCGAAACCGGATCTGGTAGTTTACTTGCAAGCCCCTGTAGACGTACTCATGAAACGCATACGCCAGCGTGGGGTTGTAGCTGAACAGCGCATTGACCTTGATTATCTCCAACAACTCAATGATGCCTATACCCAGTTATTTCATTACTACAGCGACGCTCCACTGTTAATTGTCAACGCCACTGAAATAGATCTTGCTAATAACCCGCAACACTATCGCCAACTGGTTGAATACCTTCTGACCATCCGCAATGGCAGACATTACTATAACCCTTCCATTATTTGATACGCAGGCAGCGACAAACCATGCGCACAATTACCATCAACACTCTGCAAAGCATGAAGCAGGACGGTGAAAAATTTGCAGTGCTGGCAGCATACGATGCCACATTCGCCCATTTTATCAGCGAAGCAGAAGTCGAAGTCATTTTGGTGGGTGATTCACTCGGCATGGTAATACAGGGGCACGATACAACACTTCCTGTTACTGTTGAACAGATTGCTTATCACACAGCAGCTGTCAAATGCGGTGCAAAACGCTCTCTGATCATAGCTGACATGCCCTTTATGAGTTACAGCAGCAGCGAAGATGCTCTGAAAAATGCCACCACACTGATGCAAGCCGGCGCGCAAATGGTGAAACTGGAAGGCGGCGAATGGCTAGCGGAAACGTTCCAAAAAATGGCACAGCGCGGCATTCCTACCTGCGCACATTTAGGATTGACACCACAATCTGTCAACAAATTTGGTGGTTACAAAGTACAAGGACGTGATGCAGATCATGCACAACAGATATTGAATGATGCGCATACATTAGAACAGGCCGGTGTCGATTTGTTAGTTCTGGAATGCGTGCCAACTTCACTGGCCAACGATATTACTCGCGCATTAAAAATCCCGGTTATCGGTATCGGGGCTGGCCCCAATACTGATGCGCAAGTATTGGTTTTATACGACATGCTCGGTCTGACACCCAGTCGCCCACCGAAATTCACCAAGAATTTTCTGCTTGAAAACGAAGATATCCCGGCTGCATTGCGTGCGTATGTAGACGAAGTCAAACGCGGCATTTTTCCTGCAGATGAGCACAGTTTCAAATAAAAGGATAACGTCCATGAGGCATCGTGGCATTTTATATACCGTTTCCGCACCTTCCGGCGCAGGAAAAACCAGTCTGGTAAAATCTCTGCTCGAACAATGCCCGGCATTGCGCGTTTCTGTTTCTCACACCACTCGACCGCAACGCCCTGGCGAGATCGATAAAACCAACTATCATTTTATCGATCGCCCCACATTTGAAGCCATGATGGATCGCGGGGAGTTTCTGGAACAGGCAGAGGTCTTTGGGAACCTTTACGGCACCTCGCAAAAATGGGTAGAGCAGACTCTGGCTGATGGCGCCGATGTCATACTCGAAATCGATTGGCAGGGTGCACAACAAATTCGACGCCTGATGCCAGACAGCATCGGTATTTTTATTCTTCCCCCTTCACTGGAAGCCCTGCTACTGCGTCTGAATGGGCGCGGTCAGGACGACAGCGCTGTCATTGAAAAGCGCATGGCACAAGCCCGTGAGGAAATCGCCCACTACACGGAAGCTGATTACCTGGTAGTGAACGATACGTTTGACCAAGCCCTGGCAGATCTTGCAGCCATCGTGAGGGCTGAACCCTTACAAATCAAAAACCAGCTCGATAACCTCCAACCATTACTGACCCGACTCATGACTTGAGCGCCCGGCAGGTCTATTGTGGCTACCGCCCGCTTTGCGTAAACTGTCCGGCCACGTTCGAAGCCAGCGTCCCTGCCCGCTTCGCATGAATCGACTGAAGGTTTTGAAATGGCACGTATTACCGTAGAAGATTGTCTTGAACACGTAGAAAATCGCTTTGAACTCGTTATGGTGGGCACCAAACGCGCACGCCAATTGGCTACCAAGGGTCGCGAGCCTATGGTGCCGTGGGAAAATGACAAACCTACCGTAGTGGCGCTGCGTGAAATAGAACTCGGCCTCATTACCCCTGAAGTTCTGGAAGAACAGCCTGAAGATCGTTTCAAACACCTTGCTGAGCAGGCATTTGAAAATGCCCACGCTCCGGATGATGACAACGAGTGACCCCTCCTGAGGACGGCTGATTGCACGCAATAGACGCCTTTTGTCATAAGCTGTCCTCCTACCTTCCCCCTGCGCAAATACAGCAGGTACGTCGTGCATACTTTTACGCCGAACAGGCGCACGACGGTCAAAAGCGCCGCAGCGGCGAAGCCTATGTCACTCATCCATTGGCAGTAGCGGGCATATTGTCCGACCACCGCCTTGATCAGCACAGCCTGATGGCGGCTCTGCTACACGACGTCATTGAAGACACAGGCATCAGTAAATCAGCACTGGCAGAACAGTTTGGCGACACAGTAGCCGAACTGGTAGACGGTGTTAGCAAGTTGACGCAGATCGAGTTCAACTCCAAAGCTGAAGCACAGGCGGAAAACTTTCAAAAAATGGCGATGGCGATGGCGAAAGACATTCGCGTTATCCTCGTCAAGCTGGCTGATCGTCTACACAATATGCGGACGCTAGGCGTGCTAAAACCTGACAAACGCCGCCGCATTGCGCGTGAAACACTTGAAATTTATGCACCTATCGCCAATCGGCTCGGCATGAATACCCTCCGGGTTGAATTCCAGGATCTCGGTTTTCAGGCGCTATACCCGATGCGGGCACGGCGTATCGCTTCAGCTGTGCGCGCCGCACGCGGTCACCGCAAGGAAATTGTCAGCAAAATCGAAGACAGCATCAGCCGCTATCTTTCTCGCGAAGGTCACACCGCAGAAATCAGCGGGCGTGAAAAACATCTTTACAGCATCTATCTCAAAATGCGTAACAAACGCAAATCATTCTCTGACATCATGGACGTCTATGCATTCAGGATTGTCGTGGACAACGTTGACAGTTGTTACCGCGTATTGGGCGCTGTACATAGCCTTTATAAACCCGTACACGGCGAGTTCCGCGACTATATTGCAATCCCGAAAGCCAATGGCTATCAGTCATTGCATACTGTTCTGATAGGCATGCACGGATTGCCTATTGAAGTGCAAATCAGAACAAAAGAAATGGACGTTGTAGCCGAAAGCGGCATTGCCTCTCACTGGCTCTACAAAAGTGATGATGACAACAAACCGAGCGCCAATGAAGTTCGCGCTAGAGAATGGATAAAAAGTTTGCTGGAGCTACAGCAGCGCGCAGGCAATTCTCTGGAGTTTATCGAGCACGTCAAAGTCGATTTATTTCCAGATGAAGTCTATGTTTTTACACCAACGGGGGAAATTGTCGAGTTGCCCGCTGGGGCAACAGCTGTTGATTTTGCTTACGCTGTACACACAGATATTGGCAACAATTGTGTTGCGTGCCGGATCAATCGCCAACTCGCACCTCTCTCTCAGCCACTGCAAAGTGGTCAGACTGTATCCATCGTTACCGCACCCGGCGCACAACCCAACCCTGCCTGGCTTAATTTCGTTACGACAGGCAAGGCGCGCAGCGCAATACGTCACTTTCTTAAAACACAGCGGCATTCCGAATCGATTGAACTTGGCCGTCGCCTGTTGGAAAAAGCTATTCTCGGACTGGGATATAATCTGGACAGTATCCCGGAAGAAAAAATATCTGATTTGCTAAAACAATCCAGTGTAGAACACTTTGACGACATTTTTGAAGATATCGGTCTTGGAAATCGTGTCGCTTATGTGGTGGCAAAACGGCTGATTCCAGAAACAGAACTCAAAAATCCGAACACTAATAAATCCATTCGGCGCGCGCAAGCACCTCTGATGATAGATGTAGCAGATGGCATGGTTATCAGCTTTGCCAGATGTTGCAGACCGATACCCGGCGACCCGATTATTGCGCATATCAGCGCGGGGCGCGGACTGGTAGTCCATACAGACAACTGCAAGAATATTGCAGAGATGCGCGAAAATCCTGAAAAATGCCTGATTGTAAATTGGTCACCGGATGTTAGCGGAGAATTCATAGTGGATGTCCGCGTCGAGGTTAACAATGAACGCGGCATTATTGCCCAGCTCGCAACTAAAATTACAGAAATGGAAGCCAATATCGACAAGATTTCGCTGGATGAAAAAGATGCCGGTTCTAATGTGATTACATTGTCTATCTCTGTACGCAATCGCATTCACTTGGCGAATATCATGCGAAGAATAAGAACACTTCGGCCCGTGATTCGCACGGTTCGTGTAAAAAACTAGGCATTACTGAAAAATTATTTTAAACGGAAGCCAACATGACGAATAAAGCCATTATCAAAACCGAGAAAGCACCAGCAGCCATTGGCACATATTCACAGGCTGTTAAGGTGAACAACACGATATACCTGTCCGGGCAAATCCCGCTGGATCCTGTCACTATGCAAATAGTCGAAGGGGATATGCGAGCCCAGATCATTCGTGTCTTTGAAAATATTTCTGCTGTTTGCGAAGCATCGGGCGGCAGCCTGAAAGATATCGTAAAACTCAACATCTTCTTAACCGATTTGAGCCACTTTACATTGGTAAATGAAGTCATGGCGACATATTTTTCTCCGCCTTATCCAGCGCGAGCGGCTGTAGGCGTTGCCAGTTTACCCCGGAATGCTCTGGTAGAAATGGACGGCGTGATGGTGATTTGAGAGAAAGATGGTGACGACAGTTATCAGCGACATCAGTGAAGCGCTGGATTTTATACTGGACCAAACAGGTACCCAGCTCAGACTGGCAATGCCGCTGGGCATTGGAAAACCGAACTCTTTTGCAAATGCTATCTATCAACGGGTCAAGAACAATAAAATACTGCATCTGGAAATTTTCACTGCGCTAAGCTTATTAAAGCCTCAGGCAGCTAGCGAACTGGAAAGACGTTTTCTGGAACCGTTAGTCAGTCGCATTTACGGCACTTATCCTGACCTTGAATATGCACTGGATGCTAAAAGGGATGCACTGCCTTCCAATGTTCGCGTACATGAGTTATTTCTAAAATCCGGCGACTGGCTCAGTAACAGTCACATACAGCAAAACTATATCAGCAGCAGCTACACACATATTGCACGCGACATCGCCGCAAGAAAACCCAATATTCTGGCACAAGCTGTTGCGGGGAAAATCGAGAATGGCAGACTGCGCATATCCCTGTCATGCAACCCTGAAATCACTCTGGATCTTGCGGCCATGCTACGCGTGCAACGCGCCAACGGCGACACTAATATTCTGGTGGCTGTCATAAATCACGAGTTGCCATTCATGCCAGGCACAGCAGAAGTCCCCGCAGATTTTTTTGATGTCATCATTGATGATCCCACTGGCACTCATACGCTATTCTGTACGCCAAACATGGAAATCAGCGCAACAGATTACGCCATCGGCTTACATGCAAGCAGTCTGGTACAAGATGGGGGCACCCTGCAAATTGGCATTGGATCACTAGGTGACGCGATTGCGCACAGCCTGATTATCCGTCACGAAAAAAATATTAACTACAAAGACTTGTTAAGCGAATTAAATCAAGGCCGCATCCCAAAAAATATTAACACAGATATTTTTTCCGAAGGCCTATATGGCTGTTCTGAAATGTTCGTTAACGGACTCCTGCAACTTATCAATAAAAACATCATCAAGCGAGAAGTACTCAATCAATTAAATTTAAACCACTCTATTTTGCACGGCGGTTTTTTTATTGGGCCATCTTCTTTCTATCAAACACTACGAGATATGCCGAATGAGATTTTAAAAAAAATCGACATGACCAGCATCGCATATATTAATCATCTATACGGCGATGCGTTTGCCGACGAACCAACCAAGCGCGCGCAACGCGCCAAGGCATCATTTATCAATACTTGCATGATGGTGACGTTATCCGGCGCAGCTGTTTCTGATACCCTGGATGATGGGCGCGTTATCAGCGGCGTTGGAGGCCAATATAATTTTGTAGCAATGGCGCATGAATTACCTGATGCACGTTCCATTTTGATGCTGCGCAGTTGGCGCATACACAACGGCGAACCAAAATCCAATATTGTCGCTAACTATGCTCAATGTACAATCCCGCGTTATTTACGCGATATTGTTATCACGGAATACGGTGTCGCTCATTTAAAGGGGAAAAGCGATTCAGAGGTCATCGCTGAACTACTTAACATTACCGACTCGCGCTTCCAGCAAGATCTTTGCGCCTGGGCGAAGCTGCACAAAAAACTAGACCTCGACTATGAAATACCTGCACAGTTTCTGGAAAACACACCGGAAAAAATCCGGACAATAATCGGAAATTTTCGCCCTATACTGCCAAAATATCCTTTTGGGCATGATTTTACTGATGATGAACTTGTCATTATTGAAGCACTACAAAAATTGAAAGCCGCTAGCGATAATCCGGTAGAAATTTTA
Source organism: Pseudomonadales bacterium (assembly GCA_035430085.1). GTDB lineage: Bacteria > Pseudomonadota > Gammaproteobacteria > Pseudomonadales > UBA7239 > UBA7239. The sequence goes on along the minus strand of DAOMGA010000004.1, from coordinate 1,937 downwards.
AAAACCATCGTTAACGCCATTTTTACTGAAAAAGATGTGCCTTTACGATATCTGAAACGCATGGGTTTGGACGAGACAAAATCCCTGAAAGAAAAGCTGTTGCAGAAAATATTCTCCGGCAACATCTAACCATTCGTGACAGAAAATCAGGACTTTTGACTCAACCGCATAGCCTTTAACATATTCATCGCATCATTTAACTGATTGTCGTCCTGCTTCCAACTGTCATTAATGACATCGACATTATTCTTGTTTTTTCCAGATGCTTTTTTATCTGGCCCATTTCCATTGTCCAGATGCTTGTTTAAATCCGATTCAGCAGCGCGCAGTGCTGGTTGAATACTGGTTACCTTGGCACGCTCGTCAACGATATCCGGCTTGATACCTTCTGCCTGTATAGAACGTCCGCTTGGGGTGTAATACAACGCAGTTGTCAGTTTAATGGCTTTGGTTTCACTGATAGGTATAACAGTTTGCACCGAGCCTTTTCCAAAACTCTTCGTGCCTAGAATAATAGCGCGATGGTTATCCTGCAGTGCACCAGCAACAATTTCTGCTGCAGAAGCTGTGCCATCATTGACCAACACTACCATAGGCGCACCATTCAGGACATCACCAGATTCTGCACTGTAGCGTAAGTTACTCTCTGCAGATCTACCTTTGGTATAGACAATCAAACCCTTATTCAAAAAAGTATCCGAGACATCCACTGCTGATTGCAAAAGACCACCGGGATTATTGCGCAGATCTAACACCACGCCTTGCAGAGAGTCTTCCTTTTTCAAAGTTGCGATGGCTTTATCCAGCTCTTCCGCTGTATTCGCCTGAAACTGCGCAAGTCTGATATAGCCGTATCCAGGCTCCAGCATTTTTTGTTTAACACTACGGACTTTGATGGCATCACGCACCAATGTAAGCTCGATAGGTTTTTCAACATGCTGACGTAAAATCGTCAATTTGAGTGCTTCTCCGATTTTTCCACGCATCATGCCAACGGCTTCATCCAGGCTCACGCCTTGAACTGATTTATCACCCAACTTGATAATAACGTCACCCGCTTCAATTCCAGCCCGACTGGCGGGCGTATCATCAATCGGCGAAATGACTTTGATAAAACCGTCTTCCATGCCCACTTCTATGCCGAGCCCACCGAATTCACCACTGGTGACGTTTTGTAGATCGCTGAAATCTTTTTCATCCAGATATGCTGAATGCGGATCCAGTTCGCTGAGCATGCCTCGGATAGCATTTTCTAGCAGCGTCTTGTCATTGACTTCCTCAACGTAGACGGCTCGGGTCAATTCCATCACCCGGGCAAATGTCCGCAGATCATCTAAAGGCAACTGCCCCTCACTCTGCACTGGCACAGGTTTTTTAGCCATGCTTTTAGTGGTGTCTGCGTCCGCCCACACGGCATCCTGCATGCAAATTGCCGTAACACTTGTCAAAAGCATGGCAAGCACATGAGGATGGAAGATTTTTTTCATACGGTAAAACTCCAGAAAATACCGATAATATAACTGGATGATGCTATCGCAAGTATGGCAGCTTAACCAGCGGCTAGAGCAGCTCAGCAATTACACAGGACAAAATAATGAAGGCTCTGATACAGCGCGTTAGTCATGCGCAAGTAAAGGTTGATGACAATATCGTTGGCGAAATCGGCGAAGGCCTACTTGTATTGCTCGGTGTTGAACGTGATGATACCCCACTGAAGACGGAGAAACTCCTCGACAAAGTATTACAGTATCGTGTGTTTTCTGATGCCGAAGGCAAGATGAATCGATCGGCACAGGATATTGGTGGCGGCATATTACTGGTATCACAATTTACACTGGCCGCCGACACCAAAAAGGGTTTACGCCCATCATTTTCTAGCGCTGCCACAACTGAATTGGCTCGAGAACTGTATGACCACTGTGTCACCTATCTCCAGA
>DAOMGA010000003.1:0-16793 GCA_035430085.1 Pseudomonadales bacterium | reverse complement strand
ATATGCTGACCAGATCCGTCAGTGGGTGCCGAATCATTACGAAGTGCTGGGTACAGACGGTTTTGGTCGCAGTGATACCCGTGCGCAATTGCGGCGTCACTTTGAAGTGGATCGTCACAATGTTGTACTGGCAACTTTGTATGCTTTGCAGCAAACCGGCGCGCTCAGTGCAGATATCGTTGAAAAAGCACGTATCCAGTTTGATATTCCGGCGGATAAACCATCGCCCTTTTACAGCTAATAGTTGAGGTTAATGTGGCAAAGGAAGCAGTAATAATTCCTGATCTGGGCAGCGACGATGCCGTCGATGTAATCGAGTTGTCTGTAAAGCCCGGTGATATCGTTAAAATTGATCAGTCACTGATTGTGCTGGAAAGTGCAAAAGCGTCGATGGAAGTGCCGAGCCCGATAGCGGGTCGTATCGTCGAGTTGACGGTTAAAGTTGGTGATAAAGTGAATAGCGGCGCTGTGATTGCCTGGGTAGAAACCGAAGCGTCGGAAACAGCAGCTGTAGAAGTTGCTGCCGTAGAACCGAAGGCATTGCTTGCTGCAGAAAAAATTACTCCAACGCCAGCTGCGCCAATAGAAAAAGTAGCCGCGCCAGAAATGCCGGTAACAAAAACTGACACAACCAAAAGTGATGCGGAAATTTATGCGGGCCCTGCTGTTCGAAAGCTGGCGCGTGAACTGGGTGTTGAATTGCGAGATATCAGCGCAGGCGGGCCACGCGGTCGTGTTACCAAAGAAGATGTACAACGTTACGTTAAACTGTTAGTGCACAAAGTCGCCACCGCTTCTACAGCAACCGGTGGTTCGGGTATCCCCGCAATTCCTGCTGTCGATTTTGCCAAGTTTGGCGATATCGAAATGTTGCCCATGACGCGTATCGACAGGATTACACGTGACAATATGCACCGCTCGTGGCTCAACGTTCCACATGTGACGCAGTGGGATGAGGCGGATGTTACTGATCTGGAAGAATTCCGTGTCGATATGAAATCGGATATGGAAAAACGCAAAATAAAACTGACGCCGTTGGCGTTTTTGTTGAAAGCATCTGCTAATGCCTTGCGTGAACATCCGAAATTTAATCGCTCACTGCATAGTGATGGCTTGAATTTTGTGCAGAAAAATTACATCCATATTGGTGTGGCCGTTGATACGCCGATGGGTTTGATGGTGCCGGTGATTCGTGATGTCGATAAAAAAGCCCTGTGGGATATCGGTGCAGAAATTGCCGTATTGTCTGAAAAGGCACGTAGCGGCAAACTGATGCCGATGGATATGCAAGGCGGTTGCTTCACTATTTCCAGTCTGGGCGCGTTGGGCGGCCAAGGTTTTACGCCGATTGTGAACGCGCCGGAAGTGGCGATACTCGGTGTGTCCAAAACTCAAGTGAAACCGGTTTGGAATGGCAAGGAGTTTTTGCCGCGTAAAATGTTGCCGCTGACATTGTCTTACGATCACCGTGTGCTTAACGGCGCTGATGCCGGACGTTTCTTCACGTTTCTGGTAGAAGAGATTTCCGATATCCGTCGTCTGGTGCTGTAGTTAATTATTCAATAACTTTGCAGCGTCTTTGGCGAAATACGTGAGAATTGCATCGGCGCCAGCGCGTTTGAAGGCCAGCAATGATTCCAGAATCACCGCATCACGATCCAGCCAGCCTTTTTCAAATGCAGCAACGTGCATCGCGTATTCGCCGCTGACTTGATAAACAAATGTTGGCGCTTTTAGTTCGTCCTTTACTCGACGCACCACATCCAGATACGGCATGCCGGGTTTTACCATGATGATGTCTGCGCCTTCGGCCAAATCCAGCGCACATTCATGCAGTGCTTCATCGCTATTGGCGGGATCCATCTGATAACTTTTTTTGTTGCTCTTGCCGAGATTGCTGGCGGAGCCAACTGCGTCGCGAAACGGACCGTAATAATGTGACGCATATTTTGCTGAGTAGGCAAGAATGGCGGTGCTAACAAAATTATTTTTTTCCAGCGCGTTTCTGATTGCGCCGATGCGTCCATCCATCATGTCGGATGGCGCAATAATATCCGCACCGGCTTGTGCATGTGACAATGCCTGTTTAACTAATGCTTCAATTGTCGCATCATTCAATACATAGCCGTTTTTATCGATCAAGCCGTCTTGTCCGTGCGTGGTAAAAGGGTCGAGCGCGACATCGGTAATCACTCCGAGTTCTGGCACGGCATTTTTTAAGGCTTTCACTGCGCGTTGCACAAGACCATCAGCATTCCAGGCTTCGCAGGCATCGAGTGACTTGGCTGATTTTGGTGTAACCGGAAATAAGGCAACTGCAGGAATGCCCAGTTTATATAAAAGTTTTGCTTCTTTGACTAATAGATCAATCGATAATCTTTCGATGCCCGGCATAGAAGCAATAGTTTCGCGCTGATTTTTGCCTTCCAGCACAAACATCGGGTAGATGAGGTCTTTTACCGTCAGAATATTTTCACGCACCAGATCGCGTGAAAAAACATTGGCGCGTAAACGTCGCATGCGGGTGTTGGGGAAGGTGCCGCGTGTAGGTTGGAATGTCATGTTGTTGCCTCACTGGGCATGATAAATCACGCCCCTACAGGGTGGTAAAAATTATTTCTGCTGCCTGAATAGTCGCTGCAATATCTTCATCGCTGTGTGCACTGGACATAAACGCCGCTTCATAACTGGCAGGGGCAAGATAAACGCCTTCGTTTAACATGCCGTGGAAAAAACGGTTGAAGCGTGCTGTATCGCAGGCCATCACCTGCTGGTAATTGCTAATGGTTTTTTCTTCAGTAAAAAACAAACCCCACATACTGCCAACGTGGTTGCTGGTCATAGGGATACCAGCTTTTTCTGCCGCTTCACGTAAACCCTGAACCAGCTTTTCTGTTTTTGCAAATACTGGTTCGTAAAATCCGGACTGGCTGATGATGTTGAGGGTGGCGAGGCCTGCTGCCATCGCAACAGGATTGCCAGACAATGTTCCAGCCTGATACACGGGGCCCAGTGGCGCAATTTTTTCCATAATGGCACGCTTGCCACCGAATGCGCCGACGGGCATCCCGCCGCCGATCACTTTGCCGAGGCACGTTAAATCCGCTTCAATACCGTAATAACCTTGCGCGCCCTGCAAACCGAGACGGAAGCCGGTCATCACTTCATCAATAATAAAAACGCTACCGTATTGCGTGCATTGCTCGCGGATGGTTTCCAGAAATCCTGGCAATGGTGGAATACAATTCATATTACCGGCGACAGGTTCAACAATCACGCAGGCAATCTGTTCGCCCAGTTTTTTAAATACAGCTTTGATTTCTTCGATATTGTTGTAACTCAGCGTCAAGGTGTGGTCTGCCAGTGATGCCGGTACACCGGGTGAACTCGGTACGCCGAGTGTTAAAGCGCCGCTGCCGGCTTTTACCAATAGCGAATCAGAATGGCCGTGGTAACAACCTTCAAATTTGATGATCTTGTCGCGACCGGTATGACCGCGTGCGAGACGTATAGCACTCATAGTAGCTTCGGTGCCCGAGCTGACCATGCGCACCATGTCCATATTGGGCATGATGGAACAAATTTTTTCTGCGAGCGTAATTTCTATTTCAGTAGGCGCGCCAAAACTTAAACCATGGCGCATTTTTTTCTGCACAGCATCCAGTACTTGTGGATGTGCGTGCCCTGCAATCATCGGCCCCCAGCTCAATACATAATCGATGTAGCGGTTACCATCTGCATCCCACAAATATGCACCTTCTGCACGATCAATAAAAACGGGTGAACCGCCCACAGCCTTGAATGCCCGCACGGGTGAATTCACGCCACCAGGAATGACGCGGGCGGCTTGCGCAAACAATTGTTCGGAGCGAGTCATTAATGATTTCCTGTAAATAATTTGCAGTAGGCCCGGGCGTGGTTGGTGATATCTGTAGCGCTGAATAAATCGCCGACTACCGCTAACATGTTGGCGCCTGCTGTCAGTGCGATTGGCGCATTATCCAGCGTAATACCCCCTATCGCCACCACAGGGATTTGCAGCGTTTGCTGGGCTGCATGCAGCACCGATAGATCTGCAGGCGGTGCTGATTGTTTGGTGCTGGAAGGAAAAAAACGCCCGAAGGCAACATAATTAGCTCCTGCTTGTTGTGCTTCGAGAGCCAGTGCTAGTGAGTTGTGACAGGTGATACCAATAATTGCATCTGAACCAAGCAGTGAGCGGGCTGCGGCGATCGGCATATCACCTTGCCCCAGATGCACGCCGTGGGCGCCGATGGCGATGGCGAGTTCGACGTTGTCGTTGATGATCAGGTTTGCATCATATCGTTGGCATAGTGCCAGCAACGCGCTGGCTTCCTGGTGTAAATGCGAGGTGTCTGCCTGTTTGCTACGGTATTGCAGGATGCGGCAACCGCCCAGCAATGCGGCCTCCACAGCCGATAGCATGCGACCTGCCAGCAGTTGGTCGTCTGTCACAGCATACAGTCCCTGACAATATTTCATTAAATATGCCGTCAGCGTGTTGATGATGCTCTAGTGGGCTATGTTCGTGTTTTCCGTTCCGCCATCCACTTGCAAGTCTTTACCGGTTACCCAGCGCGCAGCAGGTGAAGCTAGATACAACGCTGCCATGGCAATATCTTGCGGCATACCCAGCTGTTGCAGAGGGGTGAGGCTGCGCATTTTTTCACGATTTTCTTCGTCGATAAAAGTTTCCAGTGCCTCGGTCATGATCGAACCAGGGCTGATCACATTCACTCGCACATCTGGTGCCAGTTCAGCGGCCATCATTTTGGTCAGATGAATCAATGCCGCTTTTACAGTGCCATAAGAAGTAAACAATGGTTGTACAAGGCGGCCAGCAGCAGAAGCGATGTTGATAATGTTGCCTTTGCTGGCTCGCAAATGTGGTAACGCATATTGCGACAATAAAAATGCGCTGGTGACATTGAATTCCAGTGCGCGGCGGAAAGAATTTGCTGATATTTTTTCCATCGGTTTTGGCATCGTACCGCCAGCGTTGTTCACCAGAATATCAATGCGCCCAAACTGCGAGATGGTTTTCTCGACGAGTTGTTGCAGTTGCTCATCGATCAATACATCGCAGCTAACACCGATGGCTTCTGCCCCCAATGTTTTTGCCTGCAGCACAGCCGCATCCAGATCAGCTTGTGTGCGCGCCGCAAACACCACATTGGCGCCAGCTTCAGCAAAGGCAAGTCCTATGGCTTTGCCGATACCTTTGCCGCCACCGGTGACGATAGCGACTTTGCCTTTAAGGGAGAACTGTTCTGCAATCACTTTGGTTTCCTGTTTACAGTACCATTTCCGCAAATTGGCGAATGCGACCAATATCGGTATTTGGGTCATCAGTGCGGCTAATCATCAGCGTAGTGACTTGCGATTTTTTCCAGTCGACCATGCGCTCTTTTATACGGTCGATAGGGCCTGACAATGAAATTTCGTCAGCCAATGCATCAGGCACCGCATCAAATGCGCCCATGTGATCACCAGCAAGATATTTGTCCTGCACTTCCTGCACGTCGAAGCCCATACGTTCCATCAAGTTCTTGTGGAAGTTTTCGTCTTTCGCTCCCATACCACCAACGTACAGCGCTAACATCATTTTGGTCGGGAACAATGCATCTTTGAGATTGTCATTGACGTTAACTTGCACCATGGCGGCAATTTCAAAATTATCGGGTTTGTTTTTCAACGACTCGTCAAAAATATTCATGCGATAAGGCGATACAAAAATAGGAAACCAGCCATCAGCAATCTGTGTGGCAAGCTCAATATTTTTTGGACCTTCTGCGCCCATCAATACGGGTATATGCGGGCGTAACGGGTGCGTGATAGATTTTAGTGGTTTCCCCAAACCCAGTGAATTCGCGCCGTTAAAAGGCAGCTGGTACTGGTTGCCTTGAAATTCCAGCGGCTGTTCGCGTTTGGTCACCTGGCGAAAAATATTCATCCATTCTTTGGTGCGCTCCAAAGGCTTTTTGAATCCCTGTCCGTACCAGCCTTCCACCACTTGTGGGCCTGATACACCGATGCCGAGCTGGAAACGACCGCCGGACAGGTGATCCATTGTTAACGCAGTCATCGCTGCGCAGGTCGGTGTGCGGGCAGAAATCTGCATTACAGAAGTGCCGAGTTTGATCTTGCTGGTGTGGGAGCCCAGCCAGGCTAGCGGAGATACGCAGTCTGAGCCATAGGCTTCTGCCGTCCAGATGGAGTCATAGCCCAGATTCTCCGCTTCTTGCGCAATAGCGATGCCGGGATAAGGATTACGGTTCCAGTAGCCGAGATGAAGACCTAGTTTCATGGTGTACCACCTTGAGAGTTAATGAATAGGTTTGATTGATCAGTGTCTGGCGCAGATTGGATCATGGCAGACTAGCCTTGGCAAATCAGGAATTGCCGTGATTGGAGCGCGTCCTTGCGCAACGGATTGCCTTTCGCGTTATTTTGCCTGTGAAGCAGCTGGTTTTTGGGCTGCTTCTGGAAGCGGATTTTTCATTTGTTGTTGCATCCGCTCGCGCATCATTTTCATCTGTTGTTTACGGTCGTTGCGTATCGATTTCATTTTTTCACGTTGTTCCGGTGTCAGACTGGAAAGGAAGTCATGATGCTTCTGTGCATATTCAATATAATACTGCTGCGTTTCTGCTGCCATTTTTTCGGCGGCTTTTTTAATAGCGCTTTCGTCAAGTTTGTCTGCAGAAGCCAGTTCTTCAATAGCGTCCTGATTTTTCATCATGTCTTGCATATGTTGTTGCTGCAGTTTTCTCCATGCTCCCATTTTCAGTTTTTGAGGATCTGTCAGCTGCATTTCAGTCATGGGGTTGGTGGGCGGTTGTCCCGGTTGCATCATGGGACGAGGAGGCTGAGCCGCTGGTGCGCCGGTCTCAGCGTAACCACAACCAATGAATAGACTGAAGAATATGCCGCTTGCGAGGGTTAAACATTTAATTCTTGTCATATTGTTTCTCCGTGGGTGTTGTATTAAAGCAAACAATTGGTCAGCTAATGGATCAAAAAGTTCATTGTTACCAGTATTAAGTTCTTAATATTCACTGTTTGAGCCGGGCATGCGTGCGAGGTTGTCAAAACGGGTGAAGCGTCCTTGAAACGCTAACCGACAAGTGCCGATAGGGCCATTACGCTGCTTGCCCAGAATAATTTCTGCAGTGCCTTTGTCTTGGCTGTCCTCGTTATAGACTTCATCCCGATAGATAAACAGAATCACATCGGCATCCTGTTCGATGGCGCCCGATTCACGTAGATCCGAATTGATCGGTCGTTTATTGGGTCTGTTTTCCAATGAGCGATTCAGTTGCGACAATGCCATGACAGGGCAATTGAATTCGCGGGCAATACCTTTCAGGGTGCGGGATATTTCAGAAATTTCTGCTGTGCGGCCTTCATTGCTGCCAGTGACGCGCATCAGTTGCAGGTAGTCCACCATAATCATGGCGATGTCGCCGTGTTCGCGTTGCAAGCGGCGCACGCGGGCGCGGAGCTCTGCTGGTGATAATCCGGGTGTGTCATCAATGAACAGCGGACGACCTTTCAGTTTTTTAACTGCAATGGTCAGTTTGTCATATTCATCCTGTTCAAGTCGTCCATTCCTGACGTGTGTCTGGTCTATGCGTCCGACAGAAGACAGTAAGCGCATGATGAGTGATTCCGCAGGCATCTCCAGACTGAACACCAGCACGGGTTTGTCCTGATGTAGTAATGCATGTTCAACAGCATTCATGGCAAAAGTGGTTTTACCCATGGAAGGACGTGCTGCCACGATGATCAGATCGGATTTTTGCCAGCCGGATGTTTTGTCATCAAGTTCGTAATAGCCGGTAGAAAGACCGGTGATATGGCTGTCCGATTGAGACAGCTCGTCGATGCGTTGCAGTGCATTTTTTAGCAGTGGGTCAATAGACTCCAGCCCACTCTCGGAAGGTCTTTGCTCGGCAATATCAGCAAACAGTTGTTCCGCTTGTGCTAACAGTTCATCGCTGCTGCGCCCTTCGGTGGCATAACCGGTGTCAGCTATATTGTGCGCGGTGCGTATTAGTTGGCGAATCACTGCGCGTTCGCGAACGATGTTTGCGTAGGTCAGCAGGTTGCTGGTGCCGGGTGTCTGGCGTGCCAGTTCTGCGAGATGGGCAATGCCGCCAACACGCTCCAGTTCGCCGTCCTGTTCCAGCAGCTCGGACGCAGTGATGATATCGATGGGTTTGCCGGTTTCTGACAGGCGTGCCATCGCGGCAAATATCAAGCGGTTGTCCGGGCTGTAGAAGTCGCGTGCCTGTAACACTTCCAGCACTTGATCAAATGCCTGATGATCCAGCAATAACCCGCCCAGCACAGCCTGTTCGGCTTCCAGCGAATGTGGTGGTACACGCAGGTTATTGTCGGTGGAGCTCATCAAAACCGTATTCCTCAAAGCAAAACAGGCACCCTAGAGTGCCTGTCTTTATACATCAATCGCCGCTGCAATAATAACTGCAGCAATCCAGTATCACTTACTCTGCAATGACAATAACCTTGACGGCTTGCATTACATCGCTGTGTAACTGGATGTCGATCTGGAACTCACCCACTTCACGGATAGGACCAGCCGGCATACGCACTTCAGCCTTGGTTGTTTCGTGGCCAGCTTTGGTCAGCGCGTCAGCAATATCACGTGTGCCGATAGAGCCGAACAGCTTGCCTTCATCACCTGCGTTAGTGGCGATGGTGATGCTGACAGCAGCCAATACCTCAGCGCGTTTCTGGGCTTCAGCCAGTTTGGCAGCAGCAGCAGCTTCCAGCTCAGCACGGCGTGCGTCGAATTCAGCAACGTTTTTTGCAGTGGCTGGAACAGCCTTGCCAAACGGGATCAGGAAGTTGCGGGCAAAGCCCGGCTTCACGTTAACTTGTGTGCCTACGTTGCCGAGGCGTCCTACTTTATCCAGCAGAATAACTTGCATGTGCCTGCCCCTTATTTGAAGTGCTGATCGGTGTAAGGCAGCAGAGACAGGAAGCGCGCGCGCTTGATGGCTGCTGACAACTGGCGCTGGTATTTTGCGCTGGTGCCTGTGATACGGCTCGGTACAATCTTGCCGGTCTCAGTGATATAGCCTTTGAGCATTTCGATATCTTTGTAATCGATTTCGACAGTTTTCTCGGCAGTGAAGCGGCAAAACTTGCGGCGACGGAATTGCTGTTGTTGACGTGACATAAATTCGCTCCTCGGCCTTAGGCGTTATCGTCGCTGTCGCTGAGATCGTCATCAGCGTCAGTGTCTTCCTGGATGGATTCTTCGCGCGGAGGGCGGCTTGGCTGCTCTGCTTTGCGACGACGGTCTTCGTTTTCGGCTTTCATGATGGATGATTCAGCAGTGACAGCATCGTCACGACGCATCACCATGTTACGCAACACGGCATCGTTGTAACGGAAGTTGGTAGACAGTTCATCCAGCGCTTGTTGACCGCACTCGATGTTCATGAGGATGTAATGCGCTTTATGGATGTCTTCGATCGGGTAGGCCAGTTGACGGCGACCCCAATCTTCAAGGCGGTGAATTTTACCGCCGCTGGCTTCAATAGAACCCTTGTAGCGTTCTACCATACCTGGCACCTGTTCGGATTGATCCGGGTGAACCAGAAATACGACTTCGTAATGTCTCATTGATGACTCCTTACGGGTTAAGCCTCCCGGCAGGCGGTGAGGCAAGGGGTCTGCTGACACTGGTCATAAAACGAACAGGTCGACAAACGGGGCGGCAATTCTAGGGGATAGGGCGGGCTATTACAACCGCGAGCGATAGACCACTCGAGGGTGGCGGTCTATCATGCTTGCCTGTCCTGATGATGAATTTTCATGCGTATTCTGGGTATAGAAACCTCTTGTGACGAAACGGGTGTCGCCGTTTATGACAGCGAACGAGGCCTGTTGGCGGAAGCCTTGCACAGCCAGATAGAGATACATAATGAATACGGAGGTGTGGTGCCGGAGTTGGCATCCCGCGATCATGTATGCAAATTACTGCCGATGATCGAGGATGTACTGGTCAAGGCCGGTTGTACCAAGGCGGATATCAGCGGCATCGCCTATACCGCCGGTCCCGGTCTGCTGGGTGCGTTGCTGGTCGGCGCCACCTTTGGTCGCACGCTTGCATGGGCCTGGAAAGTGCCCGCCATTGGTGTGCATCACATGGAGGGGCATCTGCTTGCCCCCATGTTGGAAAGCCCAGCGCCTTCGTTTCCGTTCGTTGCATTACTGGTATCTGGCGGTCACACGCAGCTGGTTTCGGTAGCCGGTATTGGTCAGTACGCATTGTTGGGCGAATCGCTGGACGACGCAGCTGGTGAAGCATTTGATAAAACAGCCAAGCTGCTGGATCTGGATTATCCCGGAGGCCCAGAAATCAGCCGTCTGGCTGAGCAAGGCAATCACACCCGGTTTGTCTTTCCACGCCCGATGACGGATCGTCCCGGTCTCGACTTCAGTTTCAGTGGATTAAAAACATTTGCACTGACCGCTATCAACAAACACGCTGGTGCTAACGGTTTGCCGGATAAGCAGACATCAGCTGATATCGCCTGGGCTTTTCAGGAGGCAGTGGTGGATACGTTAGCGATTAAATGCAAACGTGCAATTGAGCAAACCGGAATGACGCAACTGGTGATCGCCGGTGGCGTGAGTGCAAACAAGCGTCTACGGGAAAAACTGCAGCTGGCATTGCTCGGCAAGGCGACTGTTTTTTATCCGCGCCCGGCTTTTTGTACTGATAACGGTGCGATGATTGCCTATGCCGGTTGTCAGCGTTTGTTGGCTGGGCAATGTGAGCCGCTGGACCTCAATGCACACGCACGTTGGCCGCTTGATACGTTGCCACCCATTTGAAATTCAGCTAGTACTCGAAAATCAGGAATCAATTTTTATGACTGATATTGTTTACATTCGGGATTTGCGCATCGAAACCATCATCGGTATTTTTGCGTGGGAGCGCGAGGTGCTGCAGACTGTCAGTCTTGATCTGGAAATGGCCGCTGATATTCGCGCAGCAGCAGCCAGCGACGATATTAAAGATGCGCTGGATTACAAAACCATTTCCAAGCGCCTGATTCAGTTTGTCAGTGAAAATCACTTCCAGTTGCTTGAAGCGCTGGCAGAATCGGTGGCAAATATTGTGCGTGAGGAATTCCATGTCAGCTGGTTGCGACTTCGTATCAGTAAGCCGGGAGCATTGCGCGGTGCGCAGGATGTCGGGCTGATTATCGAGCGCGGTGCGAAATGATTGTTGTAAAGGAATAGCTGTGGCAAAGGTGTATTTGAGTATCGGCAGCAATATAGATCGCGAGCGCCACATCACGGCGGCGCTGGATGCCTTGGCGGAAAATTTTTCTGCACTGAAAATCTCTTCCGTCTATGAAAGCGAAGCAGTAGGGTTTGCGGGTGATCATTTTCTTAATCTTGTAGTCGGCTTTGATACTGATATGACGGTTGGCGTATTATCGGCTTGCTTGCGTACGATCGAACATGCAAATGGCCGCGCACGTGGACAGGAGCGCTTTTCTGCCCGCACACTCGATATTGATATCCTGACGTACGGTGATTGTGTCGGCGAAATTGAGGGTGTGCTGTTGCCTCGTGCTGAAATTCTGGAGAATGCTTTCGTGTTGTTACCTTTGGCAGAAATAGCACCGGATTGCCAACACCCGCTTTCACGCCAGTCGTTTGCCGCATTGTGGCGCGCTTATGGCAAACAGCAAAAATTATGGCCGATCGATTTTGTCTGGCGTGGTCGGCATATCAGTCATCGCCATGCGGTGGAGTGAGGCAGTTTAATATGAGCGAAGTAGTGTCTCTGGCAAAGCACAAAAAAACGCAACTGCAGAAAAAAGGCAAGCAGGCTACGCTATGCGGTAATGGATTTCACAGTTGGTACGTGGTCAAGGACGGCTGTTTTGATGTCAAACGGGGTAAGCTTCTTACTCAATATATTTGCAAGCGATGCGGTGCAAGCAAATCAGAAGCAATATAATGTTACTTGATAGCTTGTTCGGCCTCTGTTTCTTCCTGGTCGATTCTTTCTGCCATTTGCACCAGCTGAACTTTCAAGGCAGAGTCGAGTGATTGCCAGGGAATATCCAGTAATGCACCTTCCATGGCATATAACAAGGCGCGAGACACATGAACGCCTCTTTGCCGTATGCGGCGGTAAGCTTGCACTGAGCCAATCATTTGCAAATCGCGTTGCGTGCGCACGCCGATAGAATTCAGAATATTGACGGAGGAAGCGCCAATATTCTTCAACTCAATCAGTTTGGTTTCTGCAGTCACGCATTGAGTCCTGATGGTGGTAGGCAATTCACGTCATTTGCTATGACGTTTCTCACAAGTGCATAGTTGTCAGCTTATAATACGCCGTAGGAAATATTGCGCAATGTAAACACGTTGTTTTTTAGGGTGGTATGCGTGGATAGTATGTCGATGGGTAGGGCTTTGCTTGATGGATGACGACTGGCAGGTGTTGACAGGGCAATCTTCCAATGTGTTGGTGCCGGTAGTGCAAGGTGAATCTTTTTTGCTGCATGCCGATGTGTTGCCACACTGGATGAATCTGGTTGCTCGTGCGCGGCAAGAAGGATTTGTTTTGCAGATTGCCAGCGCCTGGCGTGGGTTTGATCGTCAGCGTGTGATATGGAATGGTAAAGCAACAGGTTTGCGTCCTGTTTTGGATGCGGAAGGCAATCGAGTGGATATTGCGCAGCTATCCGATGATGCGTTGATGTTTGCGATACTGCAATGGTCAGCGATACCAGGCTGTTCCAGGCACCACTGGGGCACAGATATCGATATATTCGATGCGGCAGCGGTGGCTCCCGAGTACGCAGTACAACTGACGACGGATGAATGTGCTGGCAGTGGCCCATTCGCTGCGCTGCATATCTGGCTTGATAAAGAATTGTGTGAAAAAAACGCCGCATTTTTTCGACCTTATGCCGAAGATTGTCAGGGCGTTGCGCCCGAGCGCTGGCATCTTTCCTGTCGCCCTGTTGCTGCGCGTTTTGAATTGTTGTTGGACGAAGGTCGATTGATCGACTGGATTATGACGCAGGATATAGCGTTAAAAGACAGGATTCATTTCCATTGGCATGACATCTATCACCGCTATGTGTTGGTGAAGTCTGATGTTCATATATGAAGCCGCTGATCATTTTTGATTGTGATGGTGTGTTGGTTGACAGTGAATCTATCGCCAGTGCGGTTTTTTCCGAACATCTGATAAAAGCGGGTTTTTCATTGACGCCGCAGCAGTGTTTTGAACGCTTTACGGGTTTGTCGCTAGACAGTTGTAGGGCATTGATAGAGATGGAATCAGCAACACGGTTGCCGGAAGAATTTTTCCCACAACTGCAGCGCGACACGTTAGTGCGTTTTTCCAGGCAGCTGGAGCCTGTGCGTGGAGTGACGGAAGTGCTGGACTTCTTGCTTGAACAGCGTTGGTCCTTTTGTGTCGCGTCTAGTGGTAGTTATGAAAAAATGGCAACCACATTAAAAAAAACCGGCTTGCAGAAATATTTTACCAATAGAATTTTCAGTGCTAGCGACGTGCAGCGCGGTAAGCCGGCTCCGGATCTTTTTCTACATGCGGCGCGTATGCAAGGGTATTGTCCAGCACATTGTATTGTGATCGAGGATTCAGCGCCTGGTGTGCTGGCGGCACTGGCGGCGGGTATGCAGGTGTGTGTTTTCGGCGAAATGCATGGAGAGCAACACGCGATTTCTGCTGATGCGCAAAGGTTCACCTGTATGTCAGAATTGCCAACCATACTGGCCTCCATTGAGGCCGGATTGTTCACCAGCGGGGGAACTGATGCAAACAGCAATTGATCCCGATGCCCTGTGGCAGATACTGCGCCGCGAGGCTCAAGAAGTGGCTGTACAAGAAGGTGTATTGGCTAGCTATATTCACAGCACTATTTTGCATCACCAAAGTCTGATTGAAGCTATCAGTTTTCATCTCGCCAATTTGCTGGATAGTGGCACCGCATCAGCGTTAATGTTGCGTGAAGTGTTTAGTGATGTGCTGCATCATGACCCGCTCATTATTCGCAATGTGTGTCGTGATGTTGTGGCGTGTTATGAACGAGATGCTGCCTGTGACCACTATTTAATGCCTTTGCTGTACTTCAAGGGTTTTCATGCGTTGCAGTCGTACCGTATTGCGCATTGTTTGTGGCAGCAGAATCGGCGAATGTTGGCACTGCATATCCAGAATCGTATGAGTGAAGTATTTACGGTGGATATACACCCCGCTGCGGTAATTGGTGGTGGCATCATGATGGATCATGCGACGGGTATTGTGATTGGTGAAACAGCTGTCATCGAGGATGATGTGTCTATGTTGCATGAAGTGACATTAGGTGGCAGTGGTATTGCACGTGGCTGCCGTCGGCATCCGCTTATTCGTCGTGGTGTTTTGCTAGCTGCAGGTGCCAAAGTACTGGGGCCGGTGGAAATTGGTGAGGGCGCTAAAATTGGCGGCGGGAGTGTAGTGTTAATGGATATCCCTCCGCATAGCACTGCTGCCGGTGTGCCTGCCCGTATTGTCGGTCGCCCTGCCGTGGAACAGCCTGCGTTGGATATGGACCAGAAGCTGGGTGATATTCATGAAGATGGGATTCATGAGGATATGACCGATGAAGCCTGAGACCATGGCCCCTGCTACGCCCTGTAAACCTGGCCGCAAGGGGCTTGCTCGCCTGGTGGCGGCAACAGGATATTCCTGGGCGGGCTTTCAGCAAGCATGGCAGCATGAAGCGGCTTTCCGTGAAGAACTTCTATTGCTGCTTTTATTGGCGCCGACATCTTTCTGGTTAGGACAGACCGCTGCCGAGACTGCCATTCTCCTGATCAGTTGTCTGGTGGTATTGATTACGGAACTACTGAATTCAGCAGTTGAAGCAGTGGTTGATCTGGCTAGTCCGACCATTCACCCTTTGGCGGCAAGGGCCAAGGACATAGGCTCGGCGGCTGTCTTTGTCGCGTTGATGCAAGTACTGCTGGTCTGGGGATTAATAGGCTGGTCTCGATTTTTTAACTAACTGGGAATGGGGTTGAACATGGTATTAACGTTAACTATTGCAGATTGGTGCATTCTGGCGGCGGGTATTCTCGTGCCTTTTGTATTTACTATTTATGCAAAAGCCAGCAAGGATTTTGACAATAGCAAACCGCGTGACTACATGGAGCATCTCGCAGGTGCGCGTAAGCGGGCGTATTGGGCTGTACAGAATGGTCAAGAAACCTTTCCGCTGTTTGTAGCGGCAGTATTGCTGGCGGAACGTGCATCTGCTGCTCAGGCAACAGTGGATATGTTGGCAGTGGGTTTTGTGGTTTGTCGCTTGGTTTACGGGGTTATGTACGTGCTGGATAAAGCCACCTTGCGCAGTCTGGTTTGGGTGGCGGCTATGGGTTTTATTGTGACGCTATTCACATTCGCGGCATGAAATGCGCCAAAGTGTGAACTGCATCACAGTATCTGGCGGCAATGACTTGAATTGATTGCCGTAACTGGTATTCGAGCCGTATCATGTTTTTTGCTATTTTTTGCCCTCTATACCTTAATTTTTCCTTCAGATTAGACCCGGATAGGCTTGTGGCACATGGAAACCAGTAATAACGCTCGACATCTGGCTGAACTACAGCGTATCACCGTGCGTTTTAGTGATGAGTTGCAGGAAAAGTTTCTTCCATTGGCTGAAACACGTCTGTTGGAAATGGCTGATACTGCCAAAAACAATGAACACCAATGGCGTTTGTTGCAGTTGTCGCGCGATCTGAGGCGGCAGAAGGCACAGCTCTCAGCAGAATTCCGCAAGTATTTGACTGAAGGATTTCACCAATTCCAGCACAATAAACTGGGTGGAAAAGACACAAGTAAGGAAGACATGTCTCAGGATCTGTCGCTTGTGGCGAATGACGAACTGGAACAGAATCTAGCATCATCTTCCCTATCCCGTAGAGCGGAAACACGCTTTGCAGAAGAGCTTTTTGCACTCAACCAGCGCATGGCTGTCTTGCAGGGAGGGCGTAAGCTGTCGGATGACGGAAACCCGTTAGGTCCTTATCAATTTGCGGAAGCGTTACAAGCTGAAATCGCTGTCTTGAATCTGGATACACGACTTACTGTCTTGTTCTACCGTATTTTTGAAAAAATCCTGCTTGATAATCTGGGAGACGTCTATAAATCGGCTAACGATTATTTGATCCGCAATGGCGTATTGCCTAATTTGCGTTACGGTGTCGCTTTAAAAGGTGCTAAGTCCAGCGCCAGTGCGACCAGTAAACCACCTGAAGCGACAACTGAAACATCAGGGGAAGCAGCTGTTGCGTCAACGCCACCACCTGCGTCTCCTTCATCTTCGTTATCAACCCGGCAGGCAGCGGTTAGTCAACCAGATCCCGCGCAAGAGATAGCTCAGGCGGGCAGCCTTGTTGCCCAGCGGCAGTTGTATAGCGCGATCAGGGATTTGCAGCAGGGCGTGGCGCAGGCGCGTATGGATGCTTCGCAAGGTGCGAGTCATGTTTCTCCTCCTGCAGGAAACTATCCAGCAGGCGCTCACGCGTCCGGTCACCAAGACGCAGGTCTCTACAGCCCGGGTTACTTCAGTCAGCCGGCATATCCCGCGCGGGGCAATGCGGCATTGGCGGCGTGCGCACAAGGTGAAGTTGTAACGGCATTGTCAGGTGTTCCTCTGGTTCATTATGCAGAAACCATCGAGCAGGTGGCT
>DAOMGA010000002.1:4841-18882 GCA_035430085.1 Pseudomonadales bacterium | reverse complement strand
CTGCGGATCACCCTCCGAAGTAAAACCAAAGCCGCCGTGTATCTGCACACCAATTGCAGAAGCATCACGAAAAGTATTACACGCTTGCAATTTGGCTTGCGCGGCAAGTTTTTCGTAAGGCTTACCGTTATCCATCGCCCATGCAGCCTGATACACCAATACTTTTGCGCCTTCAATTCTTACAATCATATCGGCAAGATAATGTGCAATCGCCTGAAACGAACCAATAGGCTTTCCGAATTGCACGCGCTGTTTGGAATAGTCAGTCGCCATGGCATGAATGGCTTCAGCCGCGCCAATCGCTTGTGCAGCTTGCGCGACAATCGAGCGCGTCATCGCCTCTTCCCACACGTTCCAGAATTTTTTGGCTTCCAGCACATCTGCGGCAGAAACAGTGACATTGCTGAAATCCACTTGATACAAGGCATCGTCTGCGTGATTGCGTGTGCGGGTAACTTTTACGCCGGTAGATTTCGGATCAACCAGCAAACCAATGACATCGTCTACGCCTTCACCATTGCGCGCCAGTACCAGCAAACGGTTTGCGCTGTTGGCAAATTGCACCATCAGCTTGGTGCCGTTCAATACATAACTATCAGTTTGCTTGATCGCACGCAGCTGTACACCTTCAGGGCCGAAACCGTTTTTCGGTTCCAGCCACGCAGGTACAACAATTGTTTCACCGCTGGCAATGCCCGGTAAAAAGGCTTGTTGCTGCGCTTCAGTACCGGCGAGTTCCAATACTTTGGCAGACAGCACACAGCTCGCCCAGTGCGGTGATGGAGCGAGTGCGCGACCAAATTCTTCATAAACTATCGCCATTTCAAGCGCACCCCACGCCATACCGCCATGCGCTTCAGGAACACCCAGGCTTGTAATGCCTAGTTCACTCAATTGAGTCCAGAATGGCGCAGAATAGCCGATCGCATCCTGCTCCATCGCCCGCACCACGGCAGACTGGGATAACTCTTCGCAAATACCGCGTGCGGTATCGCGCAACATCACCTGTTCTTCGTTGAAATCGAGATCCACGCCGGAACTCCTCTTGCTGCTGATGGATGAATAGGAAAGTGTCGCATTCTACCATCGGGGACATGGCACGAGGTATTGCGCCCTTCCTCAATAATCTACATGAAGGGTGAACTGCTACAATACCGCACGCTACAAACCACGAGACAACCCCGTGCCCAGTGCCCAGCTTTTTATTGGAATGGCTTCTATCAGCGGCTTTCTTGCCGTGGTATTGGGTGCGTTTGGTGCGCACGGACTAAAAAATCGACTCACGCCCGATTTGATGGATATCTGGCATACAGCTGTGCAATACCACTTCTGGCATACGCTGGCTTTACTCGGGATCGGCATCCTACTCAATCAAGGCTTACCACCTAAGTGGCTCACGCTCAGTGGCTGGCTATTTACAGCAGGGATCGTGATTTTCAGCGGCAGCCTCTACATTTTATGTTTGAGTGGCATTCGCTGGTTGGGCGCGATTACGCCCATTGGAGGGACATTATGGCTCGCAGCCTGGGCCTGCCTCTGCTACTCCGCCGCGAAGAGCGCTTGAAATGCAGATCATACTGAATGGCAAATCTGTCGTCCTTGATGCTAAAACCAGCACAATCGCAGCACTGATCGATCAATTACAACTCACTGGCAAACGTATCGCGGTGGAAGTTAACGAAGACATTGTGCCGCGCAGCGCGCATGTCACAACACTTTTAAAGGCTGGCGATCGTATTGAGATTGTCCACGCCATCGGCGGAGGTTAAGCCATGAGTATTCCTGACAGACCGTTGACGATTGCCGGAAAAACATACTATTCGCGACTGATTGTCGGCAGCGGCAAATACCGAGATCTGGCGGAAACACAGGCGGCGACCGAAGCGTCTGGCGCCGAGATGATCACTGTCGCCGTGCGACGTACGAATATCGGCCAGAATCCGGGTGAGCCAAATTTACTGGACGTTGTGCCACCATCGAAATACACCATCCTGCCCAATACTGCCGGTTGCTATACCGCCGCTGAAGCTGTGCGCACCTGCCGGCTGGCACGCGAACTGCTGGATGGCCACAAGCTGGTGAAGCTGGAAGTATTGGGTGACCAGAAAACCCTGTTCCCTAACGTAACCGAAACCCTTCTCGCTGCCGAACAACTGGTGGCTGACGGTTTTGATGTGATGGTCTATACCAGCGATGACCCGCTGGTGGCAAAACGTCTAGAAGAAATCGGCTGTGTTGCGGTGATGCCGCTCGGCGCACCCATCGGCTCCGGACTTGGTATTCGCAACCCCTACAACCTGATGATGATTCTGGAAAACGCCAAAGTACCGATCATTGTTGATGCGGGCGTCGGTACTGCATCCGATGCCGCCATCGCCATGGAACTGGGTTGTGATGGAGTGCTGATGAACAGCGCGATAGCACACGCGCAGCAGCCCGTACTGATGGCATCCGCCATGAAAAAAGCGGTGCAAGCTGGACGCGAAGCTTTTCTAGCTGGTCGTATGCCACGCAAACTGTATGCCAGCGCATCCTCGCCGCTGGATGGCATGATTCATAATTAAATCAGCATAGCTAATCAGGGTCAGACTCCTGTGATACAACCACAATTCAAACAAAAAACCATACGCTCGTATGTCATTCGCGGCGGACGCATAACAGCGCCACAAGAGAAAGCGTTAGAAGAGCAATGGCCACATTTTGGACTGGACTTGCACAAAGGATTTACCGCACTTGAAGGCGCGTTTAGCAATGCAGCCGCTGACCTGATTCTGGAAATAGGCTTCGGTATGGGAGATTCCCTACTGCACATGGCGGAGCGTTTTCCCGAGCAAAACTTTATTGGCATCGAAGTGCATGTGCCAGGCATTGGACGCCTGATTAACGAAGCCAGCAAACGTAATTTGCGCAATCTGAAAGTATTTTGCGCCGACGCCACCGATGTTCTTACAGATTGCATTGCCGATAACAGCCTGACTCGCCTGCAATTGTATTTTCCCGACCCCTGGCACAAGAGCCGTCACCACAAACGCCGGATAGTCCAACCGGCATTTTTGAGTCAGGTTGCGACGAAGCTTAAAGATGGCGGCGTGCTGCACATGGCGACAGACTGGGAACCATACGCTGAATTCATGCTGGAAACCGCCTTGGATTGCACATCACTTTGCAATATCGCCGGCAACCAACAATACAGTAAACGACCTGACTATAGACCCGAAACTAAATTCGAGCGCCGCGGACAACAACTAGGACACGGGGTTTGGGATTTGCTCTTCATAAAAGCGTGATAAACTGCTGACTGCCACAAAGAACACCAAAGGCCAGTAATCATGAACGACGAAATACCCGTATTGCAGCCCGAAGAAAACGAATCAAAACGCGATGCGATTAATAAATGTGTTGCCCTGAAAGCCATGCCGCACATTTATGAAAAAATAAAAAAATTATGGGGATTTCCTGCTTTTTTTAATTATATGGACAACGTTATGCTGGTGGAGCCGGGCAGAGAAAACCGCCAAGGCTTTCCTGCAGATGTCTATCGTGAACTCAATGATCTGGATAAAACTTTTACGGAGTTTCCCGATGAAGTAGCTCACCCCTCTTTGATTGCTAGCGACAGGGAAGAAATCAAGCAAATCATCAGAGAAAGATCTATCAAGATTAATTTCACCACCGGCGACAGACGCTAACAGCGAGACCTACTGCTCACAGACCTATTCCACTGTGACACTTTTTGCCAAATTTCTAGGTTGATCAACATCAGTTCCCCTCATAACAGCCACATGATAAGACAGTAACTGCAGTGGAATTGTATAAAGAATAGGTGAAAGACTAGATGGCATTGGGGGTAGATTGATATAGCTAACCCCATCTTCTTCCACCGTTGATTGCTCCTCACCTACAACAATCAACTGACCACCACGCGCACGCACTTCTTCAAGATTCGATTTCATTTTGTCAATCAATGCATTATCTGGCGCCAAAGCGACGACCAACATGTTTTTGTCTACCAGGGCCAGCGGACCATGTTTTAACTCACCCGCCGGATACGCTTCCGCGTGAATATAAGAAATCTCCTTAAGCTTTAATGCTCCCTCCAGCGCAACAGGAAACTCCTTGCCTCGCCCCAAAAACAATGCACTATTTTTTTCGTCAAACAATTTTGCCACTTTCTTGATCGCGCCATCCAATTTAAGTACATCGTTACACAGTTCAGGTAGTTGATGCAGCGCCTCTACCCAGGATTTTTCCAGAACTGGATCAGGTTGGTTACGACGAGCCAATGCCAAAACCAACAATTGCAATGCCACTAACTGACTAGTAAATGCCTTAGTGGATGCCACACCGATTTCAGGACCCGCCAACGTCATCAACGCAAAATCTGATTCACGCACCAGCGAGCTATTCGCCACATTACAAATACACAAACTGCCCACATGCGTATCACGATCCATACTGCGCAATGCTGCCAATGTATCTGCGGTTTCTCCAGACTGTGAAATAGTCACAAATAATGTGCCGGGCAAGGCTTTGCGCTGACGATACCGGAACTCACTGGCCACCTCGACCTGACAAGGCAAACCAGCAAACTCTTCTATCCAGTAACGCGCAATCATTCCTGCATGATAACTGGTACCACACGCCACAATTTGCACAGCTTTTGCCACATCCAGCTTTTCACTAGCGGCAGCACCGAAAGATTCTTCAAACAGATAATCCTTGCCAATCCTGCCTTGTAATGTCTGTTGAAACACTGACGACTGCTCGTATATTTCTTTCAGCATAAAATGGCGATATTCACCTTTATCCGCACCATCATGCAACTCATCAACCTGCTCAATATCACGCTCTTGCTGAACACCATCGCGATCAAATACCGTAATAGCATTTAATGTCACAACAGCTACATCACCCTCATCAAGATAGATAAATTGATCCGTGATCATTCTTAATGCTAGGGGATCAGATGCAATAAAATTTTCGCCGTAACCCACGCCAATCACTAGCGGGCTGCCCTCACGTGCAACAATAATTTTTTCCGGCTCATCTGCAGCTATTACCGCCAACGCATAAGCGCCATCTAGTTGCGCAATAGCACGGCGCACGGCAGTAAAAAAGTCACCATCTTCCTTCCAACAATCATCAATCAAGTGAACCACAGTTTCAGTATCAGTCTGACTTTCAAATTGATATCCCTTTTCTTTTAATGATGCGCGAAGCTGATGATGATTTTCAATAATTCCGTGGTGGACAACAGCAATTTTATGATAGAAGAAAAAATGCGGATGCGCGTTGGCTTCGCTAGGCTTTCCGTGTGTAGCCCAGCGCGTATGTGCAATACCCAGGCATCCAGCTAGAGGATTATCTTTTAGCCCTTGCTGAACGTTAACCACTTTGCCTACACGCTTACAATCACTGATTGTGCCGTTCTTCCCAAGAATAGCAACGCCCGCTGAATCATAGCCACGGTATTCCAAACGTTTCAGACCTTCAACCAGAATTTCTGTGATATTTCGCTCTGCAATAGCGCCAACTATTCCGCACATTTTTATATTCTCTGTTTGATTTTTAAATTTTCAGGATAGAAAATTCAGGTGTTACTTTTTTCAGGACGACGCCAGCCAGTAATATTTCGCTGTTGTCCACGCGCTACCGCCAGCGTTTCTTCTGGAACGTTTTTTGTCACAGTAGATCCAGCGCCAACAAAACCACCAGCTTCAATCACCAACGGCGCGACCAATGTACTATTGGAACCAACAAAAACATTATCGCCAATAGTGGTTTTATGTTTATTTGCACCATCATAATTGCAGGTGATGGTGCCTGCGCCAATATTACAATCGCTACCTATATTAGCATCACCGATATAGGCAAGATGATTTGCTTTACTACCTGCGCCAAAAACAGCATTCTTCACTTCAACAAAGTTACCAATACGGGCACTATCACCAAGAACAGTGCCTGGTCGCAACCGTGCAAATGGTCCAACATCAACAGAGTCACCTATCACTACATCTTCAAGCACTGTATTGGCTTTAATTATTGAATTTTTACCAATTTTTGTATTGCTAATAAAACAATTGGGTTCGATAACAACGTTGTCTCCAATTTCTACCATTCCTCTGAAGACGACATTCACATCAATAATGACATCGCGCCCAGCTTTTATATGCCCACGGCAATCAAAACGCTGAGGATCCATCAACGTCACACCGCGCGCCATCAGTTCACGAGCGTGTTTATCCTGATAAATACGTTCAAGTTTTGCTTGTTGATATCGATCATTGACACCAAGCACTTCAGCTTCGCTAAGCGCCGACTGCGTATTAATATCCACGCCATCCTTATGTGCCATTGCGATAATATCGGTCAGATAAAATTCATTTTGTGCATTGCTGTTCTTGAGCTCAGGCAGCCATCGAGAAAAATTTGCAACAGACGCAGCCATAATTCCCGTATTCACTTCATGTATGCGCAACTGCTCTTCTGTTGCGTCTTTCTGCTCAACAATGCCAGCTACACGATTCTCACCATCACGAAGTATACGGCCATAACCTGACGAATTTTCCAGCTCCATCGTCAACAATGCCATGCTGCCTACATCAACGGACAAAACGAGTTGCTTGAGCGTTGCAGGGTTCACCAGAGGAACATCACCATATAAAATCAGCGCAATTGCCTTAGACCGTAAAAGTGGCAATGCTTGCTGTACCGCATGTCCAGTTCCCAATTGCTGTTCTTGCACAACCCAATGAATATCGTCGTCTTGGATTTCACTGCGTATTTGCTCTGCACCATGGCCAATGACTACATGTAGTCGCGCATCATCAAAAACACGGGCAGCATCAATAACATGCTGCAACATCGATTTTCCCGCAATGGTATGTAACACCTTGGGGCGCGATGAATTCATCCGGGTTCCCTGGCCAGCAGCCAGTATCACGATATCCAGCGGCATAAATAATCCTGTATTCGCACTCATTCTTTTAACTGTAAACCATTAAACCACAAAAAAAGGCGACCGAAGTCGCCCTGTTTTCAGCTGATCCGCGAATCAACCTTTGCCAAGTTTCTTACGCAATTGCTGGATTGCACGCAGTTGTGCCGCAGCTTCCGCCAGTTGCACTGCAGCCCGCGAATAGTCGAGCTCACCGCTCTGGTTGGTAAACACTTGAGCTGCTTGCTGACGCGCCGTTTCTGCAGCAGCTTCATCCATATCGTCTGCACGCACTGCAACATCTGCAAGAATCGTCACAATGTTTGGCTGCACCTCAAGGTAGCCACCAGACACATAGTAAATCTCCTCTTCACCGCCTTGACGGCGTACACGAACCGGACCCGGCTTGAGCGCGGTCAACAATGGCGCATGGCCAAACTGCACTCCCAGATCACCGAGCGAACCATTGGCAACCACCTGCTCAACCAACCCGGAGAAAATTGCTTTCTCCGCGCTGACGATATCGCAATGCACTGTCATAACCATCTGTTTTCTCGGCGCTGATTACTTGAGTGTTTTAGCTTTTTCGACAGCTTCGTCGATAGAGCCAACCATGTAGAACGCTTGTTCTGGCAAATGATCGTATTCGCCACTCAGTATGCCTTTGAAGCCAGCAATAGTATCTTTCAATGAAACGTATTTACCCGGTGAACCGGTGAATACTTCAGCAACGAAGAATGGTTGCGACATGAAACGTTCAATTTTGCGCGCGCGGCTTACAGCTTGCTTGTCCTCTTCTGACAATTCATCCATACCGAGAATTGCAATAATATCTTTCAGTTCTTTGTAACGTTGCAGAATGGTTTGTACACCACGTGCAACGTCATAATGCTCCTGACCGATGACCAATGGATCCAGCTGACGGCTGGTGGAGTCAAGCGGATCAATTGCGGGATAAATACCTTTCGCGGCAATATCACGGCTCAATACTACAGTCGCATCCAGGTGAGAGAACGTCGTAGCAGGTGACGGATCGGTCAAGTCATCCGCAGGAACATACACCGCCTGAATAGACGTGATAGAACCGGTTTTGGTAGAAGTGATGCGTTCCTGCAACACACCCATCTCTTCAGCTAGTGTTGGCTGGTAACCTACTGCAGATGGCATACGACCCAACAACGCCGATACTTCTGTACCCGCCAAGGTGTAGCGATAAATGTTATCAACGAAAAACAGAACATCGCGACCTTCATCACGGAATTTTTCTGCCATCGTCAAACCGGTCAAGGCAACACGTAAACGGTTACCCGGCGGCTCATTCATTTGCCCGTACACCAGAGACACCTTGTCGATAACGTTGGAATCTGTCATCTCGTGATAGAAATCATTACCTTCACGTGTACGCTCACCTACACCGGCGAACACTGAATACCCGCTATGCTCGATAGCAATGTTACGAATCAATTCCATCATGTTTACAGTTTTGCCTACACCGGCACCACCGAATAATCCAACCTTGCCACCTTTTGCAAAAGGCGCGACGAGATCAATAACTTTGATGCCAGTTTCCAACAATTCATTGCTGGCGGATTGCTCGTCATAGCTTGGCGCTTTGCGGTGAATGGCCCAGCGCTCTTGCTCGCCGATAGGGCCCTTTTCATCGATAGGCTCACCCAGAACATCCATGATACGACCCAATGTTTCTTTACCAACAGGCACAGAAACCGGCTTGCCGGTATTGGATACTGCCAAACCACGGCTGATACCTTCAGAAGAGCCCATTGCGATAGCACGCACAACGCCATCGCCTAATTGCTGCTGTACTTCCAGCGTCAAGCCTTTGCCATCTACTTTCAATGCATCGTAAACGCTGGGAACTGCATCGCGTGGAAACTCTACGTCGATTACCGCGCCGATGATTTGTACTATGCGACCGCTACTCATTTCTGGATCCTCTTTATAAACCGTTAAACCGCTGCTGCACCGCTAACAATTTCCGACAGCTCCTGCGTGATCGCAGTCTGGCGCGCTTTGTTGTACAACAATTGCAAATCGTTGATCATCTGACCCGCGTTTTCAGTAGCATTTTTCATTGCCACCATACGCGCTGCCATTTCACAGGCCTTATTTTCCACATAGCCCTGATACACCTGTGATTCTATGTAACGAGCTAACAGGCCATCCAATAAAGTTTGCGCATCCGGCTCATAGAGATAATCCCAGTTATGAGCCAGTTTTTCATTTTCTTCCGCCTGCAATGGCAGCAACTGTTGCAACTCTGGCTGCTGCGTCATGGTATTAACGAACTTGTTATGGAGAATAAACAAGTGGTCAATCTGACCGTTATCATAAGCTTCCAGCATCACTTTCACGCTACCGAGCAAATCAGCAGCTGAAGCTTCGTCACCAAGGTCGCGCACCGCTGCAACAACGTTCCCGCCATAGCTGCGGAAAAATGCCTGCGCCTTGCTGCCAATGGCACAGATATCAATGGCAACACCCTGATCCGCCCAAGCTTTCATAGATTTCACAACCAGCTTGAAAGCATTGATGTTCAAACCGCCGCACAAACCACGATCAGTCGAAACAACAATATAACCAACACGCTTGACAGGGCGCTGGATCATGTAACGGTGCTTGTATTCAGGTGTTGCATTGGCAATATGCCCAATGACCGCACGCATACGCGCAGCATACGGCTTGCCGTGCGCCATACGTTCCTGCGCTTTACGCATTTTGCTGAACGCTACCTTTTCCATCGCCTTAGTAATTTTCTGCGTGCTTTTCACGCTGGCGATCTTGGTGCGTACCTCTTTGGCGCCTGCCATAGTTGTCTACCCTTTACCAAGTCTGCGTAGCTTTGAATTTCTCGAGCGCACCGCGAATACCGGCTTCGATATCTGCATTGTAATCACCAGCTTCATTGATTTTTGACAACAATGCAGCATGTTCTGCATGCAGATATGACAATAATGAAGCTTCAAAACTGCCGACTTTGCTCACATCAACATCATCAAGAAATTTATTGTCTGCCGCATACAGAAGAACACCCATTTCTGCTACTGACATCGGTGAGTATTGCTTCTGTTTCATCAATTCAGTAACGCGCTGACCGTGCTGCAACTGTGCACGAGTTGCTTCGTCCAGATCAGAAGCAAACTGTGCAAACGCTTGAAGTTCACGATACTGAGCCAATGCAAGACGAACACCACCGCCAAGTTTTTTGATGATTTTGGTTTGCGCTGCACCGCCAACACGCGATACAGAAATACCGGCGTTCATTGCAGGGCGAATACCTGCGTTAAACAATGAACTTTCCAGAAAGATCTGACCGTCGGTAATAGAAATTACGTTAGTTGGTACGAAAGCCGATACGTCACCAGCTTGCGTTTCAATGATAGGTAATGCAGTGAGAGAACCTGTCTTGCCCTTCACCTCACCTTTGGTGAAATGCTCAACGTATTCAGCATTAACACGAGCGGCTCGCTCAAGCAGGCGTGAATGCAAATAGAAAACATCGCCAGGATACGCTTCACGACCAGGAGGACGACGCAGCAAAAGAGAAATCTGACGATAAGCCCAGGCTTGTTTAGTCAAATCATCATAAATAATCAATGCGTCTTGTCCGCGGTCACGGTAATACTCACCCATTGAACAGCCGGCGAAAGGAGCGAGAAACAACATCGCTGCGGGGTCAGAAGCACCAGCCACTACAACAGTGGTGTGCGCCATGGCACCGTGTTCTTCCAGCTTGCGCACAACGTTAGCAACTGTAGATTGCTTCTGACCAATCGCAACATAAATACATTTAATGCCAGTGCCCTTCTGGTTGATTATCGTATCAACCGCAAAAGCTGTTTTACCTACCTGACGATCACCGATGATCAATTCGCGCTGACCGCGACCGATTGGCACCATGGAGTCAACGGCTTTGTAGCCAGTCTGTACAGGCTGATCTACCGATTTACGCGCGATAACACCCGGCGCTACTTTTTCGAGAGGATCAGACAGTTTTGCGTTGATAGGACCTTTGCCATCAATCGGGTTACCCAAAGCATCAACCACACGGCCTTCTAACTCAGGACCGACCGGGACTTCCAGAATACGCCCCGTGGTACGACAGGACTGCCCCTCCGCCAAACGCTGATAATCACCGAGAACAACAGCACCAACCGAGTCACGCTCAAGGTTCAGAGCCATACCGTAGATGCCGCCAGTGAATTCAATCATCTCACCGTACATAACATCAGCCAGACCGTGAATACGCACGATACCGTCAGACACCGACACAATCGTGCCTTCGTTTCTCGCCTGAGTAGAGACATCGAGTTTTTCGATGCGACTCTTGATAATTTCGCTGATCTCAGAGGGATTCAGTTGCTGCATGTTTGCCAATCCTCATGTAGAAGGCATTTTTTGCACTTCTTTCTAAAGTCACTGTTTAAAATTAAGCTCTTACTAATTTTTTAGTTACAACCACTATCAAGCATTCAACGCGTCAGCCAATTTCAACATGCGCCCACGCACAGAAGCATCAATCACAGTATCACCAGCTTTTATAACCACACCACCGAGCAATGTCGCATCAACTTCTGTTCCCAGCTCCACATTACACTGCAGTTTTTTTGACAAGGCTTGTGACAGCTTTTCTGATGCCGCTGCATTGATCGGGAATGCCGAAACAACACCCACGGCAACAGTCCTTTCCTGACGAGCTTTCAATGCCGCAAACTGCGTTGCAATTTCCGGCAACAATGGCAAACGCTTGTTGCTTGCAAGTGTACGAATAAAATTGGACGCTTTTACATCCAAAGTCTCACCACACACTTCTAACATCAAATTCGCTTGTTGCTCGCCGGTCAATGAAGGGGATGACAGCGCACTTTGCACTTTTGCATTTCCAGCTACAGCACCAGCAGTGCTCAGCGCAGACTGCCATTCAGCCAAACGCTTTTCACCCAACGCTACTGCAAAAGCAGCTTTCGCATATGGGCGCGCCAATGTCATCAATTCAGCCATGAATTACAGCTCCGCCGCCAATTTGTCGAGCATGCTGGCATGCTGGCTTGCATCGATAGACACCTCAAGTACGCGCTCAGCACCCGTCAACACCAATGCAGCTACTTGCTTACGCAATTCTTCACGAGCACGATTTTTCTCGCGATCGATTTCTGCTTGCGCAGCCAACTTCAAACGATCACCTTCTTCACGCGCAAGCTCTTTCGCTTCTTCCACGATTTGGCTAGCGCGCTTGTTCGCCTGATCAATAATGGCAGCCGCTTCTTCTTTTGCAGTACGCAATTTGCGAGCAGCCTCTTCTTTTGCTAACTCAAGATCACGCCCGGCTTTATCGGCATTTTCAAGACCATCTGCTATACGTTTTTCGCGCTCAGCCATCGCGCCGATAATAGCTGGCCACACAAATTTCGCGCAGAAAGCCACAAACAGCAGGAAGGACAACATTTGCCCGATCATGGTAGCGTTAATATTCACGCCATCACCTCTTTATGAGTTAAAACCGTTTTGCACAGATCCATACGCAGACCTGTGCGAACACAAGAACTATTACTTACGCCGGAATGGTCGGGATCAGTACGAAAAGAACGTACATGCCGATACCAACTCCAATCATTGGCACAGCATCCAACAGACCCGCGATCAGGAACATTTTGCCTTGCAGCAATGGTGCAATTTCCGGTTGACGCGCAGTACCTTCCAACAGCTTGCCGCCCAACAGGGCGAAGCCAATGGCAGTACCCAAAGCGCCAAAACCAATCAGCAATGCAACGGCGATAAGAGCCAGACCCATGATGTATCTCCTCAGTATTTTCGGTAAAAACCGACTTGGTTAAAAAACAGATTAAAATTATTACCAGTTAAAAAACTATTCCCGTCACGGATGCTGCTCGTCTGGCACCTCATGCGCCATTGCCATATAGACAATGGTCAACACCATGAACACAAACGCTTGCAGCGTAATGACAAGAATATGGAAAACCGCCCAAGCCCACTGCAGCACACCAGCAAACACACCGAAAAACAAGCTGGCACTATACATGGTGGCAATAAGAATAAAGATCATCTCACCTGCGTACAGGTTTCCGAAAAGACGCAGACCAAGCGAAATAGGCTTTGATATCAAAGACACCGTTTCCAGTGCGAAGTTAATCAGAATAAGGATTGGCGCGAACAGCATACCTACGCCGTGAAAAGACGGATGAAACGGATGAAAAGTCAACTCTTTGATAAAACCGATCAAACCTTTTTTCTGAATGCTGAAAAAAATCATCAGAAAGAAAACAGTAAAACTCATGCCCAAGGTGATATTCGGGTCGGTAGTCGGCACAACCTTGAAGAACTGATGCTCATTACCAGACAGCCATGCAGCCACTTTTGGCAACAGGTCGATAGGAAACAGATCCATAAAGTTCATCAGAAAAATCCACATGAAGATGGTCAAGGCCATAGGTGCAATCACGGGATTATGGAAATGGAAAGAACTCTTTACATTGGTATCAATAAACTCGATAACCAACTCAACGAAACTTTGCCAACCTTTTGGTACGCCACTATTCATACTGCGCGCAGCCTTGGCAAACAGAAAAGAAAACAGCAAGCCTATAGCAACAGACCAACCCAGTGAATCAACATGCACAGCCCAGAAGCCCATGTCTTTGGCTTCCTGTGACGTTTGCGCCAGCGTCCACGTCGCAGACTCAAGACGCTCTTCGCCATGATGCCCTTGACGGACGTAACCTGCCGGCAACTGACCAAAACACAGGTTCTGTAAGTGATGCTGGATATAACCGGTAGCCGTGAGACCACTGTCGCCATGCTCTGTCACTGCACCGTGCTCTTCAGACCCATGCTCTTCAGACATAAAAAAGCTATCTACCTGTTTAATCAATTCTATTTTGATTACTTCAACAACCGCATACTCAGTAATGTTCCGAGCAGCCAGGCCGCAAAATAACCCGCAAATACTATCAATGGCTGAAGGCTCTTATCAGCAGCAAACAAACCGCCAAACAAAACCGCTACCAACATAAACTTTCCCAACTCACCGCGCCTTAATGACCGCATGACCTGGCGAATTTGACGCGC
>DAOMGA010000002.1:0-4818 GCA_035430085.1 Pseudomonadales bacterium | reverse complement strand
GGAAAGCGTAGAAACCAAAATAAGCTCTCGCCAATATCTCAATCACCGCGCCAGCCAAGAAAGCTTTCGCCCACATCGGCCTTACGAACCATGCGACCGCTGCTAAAGGCAAAAACACAGCCAATTGGGCAAGCGTAATGCGATAAACCGGAGGCCGAGGAATGCTTGCGCGCGCTGGCTCGCTCACCATCGACTCCATTGAACCCCCTGCCGCAAAAATACCGTCAGGGACTGGCTAAAACGGCGTGCATTATAAGAGGCTCGCCATTCAGGGGCAACTGGTAATCTGCCACAAATGCACGCAGATTTGATCGAAAAATCACCATTAGCTATACTCTTTTGCCTTTTGCGGACTAGCCAGCACATGGATTACCCCGAACATTTTGATGTGATCGTCATTGGCGGCGGCCACGCCGGCACCGAAGCGTGCCTCGCTGCTGCTCGTATGGGCTGCAAAACACTGCTACTTACACACAATGTCGAGACGCTGGGACAGATGTCTTGCAACCCGGCCATCGGCGGCATCGGCAAGAGCCATCTCGTCAAAGAAGTCGATGCACTCGGCGGCGCAATGGCGCGCGCCACTGACCAAGCCGGCATCCAGTTTCGCATTCTCAATTCCCGCAAGGGACCAGCTGTTCGTGCCACACGCGCACAAGCGGATCGCGTGCTATATAAAGCCACTATTCGCTCGATATTGGAAACCCAACCCAATCTGTTTATTTTTCAACAGGCTGCGGACGACCTTATTGTGGATGGCGATACCGCGCGCGGCGTGGTCACGCAAACCGGCATTCGTTTTTTTGCACCAAGCATCGTGCTAACCACCGGCACTTTTTTGGGCGGCAAAATTCATATTGGTCTGGATAATCACGCTGGCGGACGCGCTGGTGATCCACCTTCGATTACACTGGCTGCTCGCCTACGAGAACTGCCACTGCGTGTTGACCGCCTGAAAACCGGCACGCCGCCACGCATTGATGCGCGCTCAGTAGATTTTTCAGTGATGCAAGCACAACCTGGCGATACTCCGTTGCCAGTGATGTCTTTTATGGGATCAGTGGACGAGCACCCACAGCAAGTAAGTTGTTACATTACTCATACCAACGAGATAACGCACGACATCATTCGCCAGAATCTCGATCGTTCGCCAATGTATAGCGGCGTTATCGAAGGCATAGGGCCGCGCTATTGCCCGTCAATTGAAGACAAGATCCATCGCTTTGCCGACAAGCTGTCACATCAGGTATTTGTCGAGCCGGAAGGGTTGACCACGCACGAGCTGTATCCGAATGGCGTATCCACCTCGCTGCCTTTCGATGTACAACTGGCGCTGATCCGTTCGATTGCAGGCTTTGAAAACGCGCATATCACGCGCCCCGGTTACGCCATCGAATATGATTATTTTGACCCACGCGACCTGCAACACACGCTGGAAACCAAGCACATTCACGGTCTGTTTTTCGCTGGCCAGATCAATGGCACCACTGGCTACGAAGAAGCAGCGGCACAAGGTTTGTTGGCCGGTATTAACGGCGCGTTGAAAGCACAGGGCAAACCAGGCTGGTATCCGAAGCGAGACGAAGCGTACATCGGCGTGATGGTGGACGACCTGATCACGCTCGGCACGCGCGAGCCATATCGCATGTTCACCAGCCGCGCCGAGTACCGTCTGTTACTGCGCGAAGACAACGCTGACCTCCGCCTCACTGCCAAAGGTCGCGAGTTGGGCTTGATCGATGACCTACGCTGGGCACGCTTCAATGCTAAAGCTGACGGAATTTCTAGCGAGAGTGAACGCTTACGCACAACATACATTCACCCGAATACTCCTGAAGCCAATAGCTTGGCAGATCGCCTCAGCAGCCCCTTGTTACACGAAGCGAGTCTGCTCGATTTACTCAGGCGCCCCGAGTTTGGCTATGCTGATATCGCCCACTTGAAAGGAGAAGCAGCAGTCGATCCTCAAGTGACGGAGCAGGTTGAAATCGCGGTGAAATACGCCGGCTATATCGACAGGCAACAGGAGGAAATTGAACGACTGCATCGCTCGGAAGCCGTCAATATTCCAGCCGGTTTTGATTATGTTTCGGTAAAAGGTTTATCGCACGAAGTCACGCACAAACTGACACAAGCCCAACCCTCTACCATTGGCCAGGCTTCTCGTGTACCAGGCATCACGCCAGCCGCTATTTCTTTGCTGCTGATCAACCTGAAAAAAAGAAGCGCTGGTAAAGCATTGTCAGAGCAAACCGTATCGGGACAGAATGAAACACTTGCTAGATAAGGGGCTCGCTGAACTGGGGCTTGAATCCAGTGAACAGCAGCGCGAACTCTGGCTCGCCTATGTTGCTCTGCTGACCAAATGGAACAAAGCCTACAACCTGACGGCTGTGCGTGATCCGCGTGAAATGATCAGCCGCCATATTCTCGACAGCCTATCCATCGCGCCACATATCGCAGCAAAGCGCCTGCTGGATGTCGGCGCGGGCGCTGGTATTCCATCCATTCCATTAGCTATCTTGTGGCCGGGTCGCCAGATCACAGCGCTGGATAGCAACGGCAAAAAAACGCGCTTTATGGAACAGGTCAAAAATGAGCTGGGGCTGGACAACTTCAGCGCCGTACAAAGCCGCGTCGAAGACTTTCGAGCCGACCTGCTTTACGACGGCATTCTGTCACGCGCATATGCATCACTGGGTGACTTTGTCAGTTCCAGCCAGCACCTGTTAGCGCCCAATGGCACATTCTGGGCGATGAAAGCCGTGATCGAAACGCGTGAGTTGAGCGACGTGGCAAAACCCTATATGGTGACCTCCTGCCTGCCCCTGCACGTGCCGGGCTGTATAGCAGAACGCCATCTGATCGCAATCCAGCGCGACGGCGACACAACCGCCAACACCCCTCTGACGGAATAGTTCTTGTGACCAGAATTCTTGCCATTGCCAATCAAAAAGGCGGTGTCGGCAAAACGACCACCTCAGTCAACCTCGCGGCATCGCTGGCCGCGACAAAACGACGCGTGTTACTCGTAGACCTCGACCCGCAAGGCAATGCCACGATGGGACTTGGCATCGACAAACACGAACTGGAATACAGCATTTACGACACGTTGATCGATGACAATTTCGACGTGCGACAGGCCATACAAAAAAGCGAAACATCCGGCTGCGACATCCTGCCTGCCAACAGCGATCTGGCTGCTGCCAAAGTAGAAATGCTCAGCCTGATGATGAAAGAGCAGCGACTTAAACATCAGTTGAAAAAAATTCGTGATAACTACGACTACATTATTATCGACTGCCCTCCCGCACTGAATATTCTGGCCGTCAATGCGTTGACTGCTGCAGACAGTATCCTGATAGCCATGCAGTGTGAATACTACGCGCTGGAAGGCTTATCGGACTTGCTCTCGTCTATCGAACAAATTAAACACGCAGTGAATCCGCAACTGGAAATCGAAGGCATCTTGCGTACCATGTACGATCCACGCATGAGCCTCACTATCGAAGTCTCCAACCAACTGGCAGAACATTTTGGCGATAAACTTTATCGCAGCGTGATACCTCGTAATATCAAATTGGCAGAAGCGCCGAGTTATGGCTTGCCAGTCATGCACTACGACCGCCAATCCAAAGGCGCGTTAGCCTATCTTGCACTCGCTGGTGAAATGCTGCGGCGCCATAACCCGACAAGCACTGAAACAAATGCCCCTGCAACAGAAACAGTTAGTTAAAATCAGATGATTATGAAAAAGAAAAAATTGGGTAAAGGCCTTGATGCGTTGCTGGGCGGCGCATTAAAAAAGACACAGATCGATGACAGCGCATCACCTGAAGCTGTTGCAGCTGCGATTGCTGCTGCGCCTGTTGTTACTGCACAAGATGTCACTGCACAGGAAAAAATTCCGAAGGACGGGCAGCTGGTGAAACTGCCGGTTGAATGGTTGCAACGCGGCAAATACCAGCCTCGCCGCGACATGGATGCAGCTGCACTGGACGAACTGGCTAACTCCATAAAAGCGCAGGGCGTCATGCAGCCGATTGTGGTGCGCCCGACTGTCAACGACAGCAACAACATTATCCGTTATGAAATCATTGCGGGTGAACGCCGTTGGCGCGCAACACAGATCGCCGGCATCGATACCATTCCTGCCGTTGTACGTGATGTAGGTGATGATGCCGCTATCGCGATGGCATTGATCGAAAATATCCAGCGCGAAAATCTCAACCCGATGGAAGAAGCAGTTGCCTTGCAGCAACTTAAAGAACAATACGATTTAACCCATCAGGAAGTTGCTGACGCTGTTGGAAAATCACGCGTGACCGTCACCAATTTGCTGCGACTGATTTCCCTGACAGACGAAGTGCGACGGATGCTGGAACGCGGCGATCTGGAAATGGGGCATGCGCGAGCGCTGTTAGGCCTGACCGAAAACGCCCAGCGTGAGGCAGCCAAAAATGTTGTTAATAAAGGCTTGTCGGTGCGCCAGACAGAAGCTCTCGTGCGCAACCTGCATCAGCAAACTGAGCAGGAAAAAGCGGGAAAAACAGCAGTCGCCAAGATAGACCCGGATATTCGCCGTTTGCAGGATGACTTATCAGAAAAAATTGGCGTGCCCGTACTGGTGCAACACAGCGCTAAAGGCAAAGGCAAACTGGTATTGAAATACAATAGCCTGGATGAACTGGACGGCATACTGGCGCATATCAAATAAGCACACGCGTTAGCATTGGTTTCCCATAACACTTACAATTACCGCCTCCGCTCGTAGCTCAGATGGATAGAGTACCGCCCTCCGAAGGCGGGGGTCGCGCG
>DAOMGA010000001.1:0-22877 GCA_035430085.1 Pseudomonadales bacterium | reverse complement strand
AGTTGATCCAGTGGGAGATACAGAACATTGTTGCTGTTCTGGGTATCAATCAATACCTTGCTGTTATTGGCATAAATTTCCTGCATGGCTTCGATGTAGAGTCGTTCTCGCGTCACTGCGGGTGCTTTGCGGTATTCGATAAACAAGGCATCAAAACGTTCTGCTTCACCTTGTGCTCTTGCTATCGCACGATCACGATATGCCAATGATTCTTCAAAAACCCTTTTGGCGAGTCCGCGTGCTTCCGGGATAACGGTGTTGGCGTAAGTTTGTGCTTCGTTCTGTACACGCTGTTCGTCTTCACGCGCCTTGATGACATCATCAAATGCGGCTTGCACGGCACTTGGCGGCTGGGTTTTTTCAACGTTAACGGTACTGACAACAATCCCTGTCTGGTAGGCATCCAGATATTTTTGCAACCGGCTTTGTACGTCAATGGCAATCTTGTCACGTCCTACAGTGAGCACGTCATCCATTTTGGAGCTGCCGATGGCATGCCGCACGGCGCTGTCAGTCGCCTCTTCCAGTGCATGTTGTGGATCGCGAATACTCATCGTGAATTTGCGTAGATCGCCGATGTTGTACTGCACGGACAACTGCACATCAACAATATTTTCATCTTCTGTAAGCATTGCACCCTGCGTGGTGTAGGAGCGTTGTTGGGTGACATTTTCTTTGATGACTGTATCGATAAAAGGAGGGTTCCAGTGAATGCCGGGACCGACAATATTATGGAATGCCCCCAGCCTGAGTACGACGGCGCGCTTCTGTTCATCGAGTTGATAAAAACCGAGCCCACACCACACCAACAACAGGAGTGCGACAATCAGCAGTGTCAGTTTTCCTGTAGGTAAATCGTTGTTGCCGCCACCCATGAGTGCGCCGAGCTTGTCAAACAAACCCTGCAATTCATTTTTATTACCATTCGGTGGTCCGCCCCAAGGGTTGCCACCCTTATTGCCGGGTTCATTCCAGGCCATCATTCTCTCCAGAAAACATATCAAATTCAGTTCGGTTGCGATTCTAACAGCTCTTCAGCTGTCAACTGTTCGGCAGTGAGTAAACGTTGCCAATCCTTGTTAGCAAGCCTTATGGTGATTCTCTGGCTGCCGTCGTCATTAAATTGTTCGCTGTTGATAGCGTTCAAGGCAAATAGCCGGGATCGCAATCGTGCTTGTTCCGGTTTCAGTAGCAGGGTGGCGCAAAACTGTTCACTGGCGAGGTGTTCGTCCAGCGCTTGTTGCAAGAGTGGCAGACCGGCACCGGTTTGTGCAGACAACCATACACGAATGGCTCGCCCTTCTTCGTTGCGTTCGATGCGCGGCTGGATTTCCAGCAAATCAATCTTGTTGAATACTTCCAGCCGCGGAACTTCAGCTGCACCGATATCATCCAGCACCTCTTCCACCTGGAAGATTTGTTCAGGTCGCTCTTCGCTGGAAGCGTCGATGACATGCAGCAGTAAATCGGCGCTGGACACTTCCTCCAGCGTGCTGCGGAATGATTCCACCAGATGATGGGGAAGGTGGCGGATAAATCCGACTGTATCCGCCAGTACGATAGCGCCGGTGTCGGGCAGTTCCAGCCGGCGCATGGTGGGGTCCAGCGTAGCGAACAACTGGTTGGCGGCGTACACATCGGATTGCGTCAAGGCGTTGAACAGGGTTGATTTACCGGCATTGGTATAGCCCACGAGTGACACGGTTGGTGTGGCGCTGCGCGTCCGTCCGCGCCGCCCTTGTTCGCGTTGGCTGCGAACTTTTTCCAGTCTTGCTTGAATGGATTTGATCCGGACGCGCAACAGGCGGCGATCCGTTTCTAACTGGGTTTCGCCCGGTCCGCGCATGCCGATGCCGCCTTTCTGGCGTTCAAGGTGA
Source organism: Pseudomonadales bacterium (assembly GCA_035430085.1). Lineage (GTDB taxonomy): Bacteria > Pseudomonadota > Gammaproteobacteria > Pseudomonadales > UBA7239 > UBA7239. The sequence goes on along the minus strand of DAOMGA010000001.1, from coordinate 21,000 downwards.
GTCCAGCCACGCACCAGGCGAGTCGACATGTGCTGCAGTTGCGCCAGCTCCACTTGCAGCTTGCCTTCGTGAGTGCGTGCGCGTTGGGCAAAAATATCGAGAATCAGACCAGTGCGGTCAAGGACGCGACATTCGAGCGATTTTTCGAGATTCCGCTCCTGGCTGGGTGACAGCTCATGGTCAAAAATCACCAGTTGCGCGCCATATTGTTTTACTGCGTCGCGAATTTCTTCGAGTTTACCCTTGCCAACAAAATGCCGGGCACTGGGGGAGGTGCGGGAACCGCCGATCAATGCGACCGGGTCGCCGCCAGCAGATAGCACGAGTTCTTCAAATTCGCGCAAATCATCACGGGTGTGGGGGCGGTGAAGATCCAGGTGAACCAGCACAGCCAGTTCACCGGAATCGGGACGATCAAAAAACAACGGGTGACCTTATCAGGATATTGCTGAATCAGCTGCCCAGATCGTTATAGCCATCATCATCATCGTCATAACCATTCTGGCTGAAGTTGCCTGGTCCTGCCGCTTGCCCTGGAGCAGGTGCGCCTGGGTTTGCCATAGGGAGGCGCACGGGGCGCGAGGGGACGACGGTTGATATGGCGTGTTTGTAGACCATCTGGCTGACAGTGTTTTTTAGCAATACGACAAATTGGTCGAAAGAGTCGATCTGCCCCTGCAATTTGATGCCGTTGACAAGATAGATCGATACAGGAACGCGCTCTTTGCGAAGTACGTTCAAGTAAGGGTCTTGTAAGCTTTGCCCTCTGGACATAAAAATCTCCTTAAGAAAAGTGACAACAGTTGATAACACGTTCAACTAAAACAATATGAAAACAATGGTTAAACCAGTACACGCTCTCTGTCAGCAACATGTCTGTGCAATGTATAGCATTAACTGCCTTCCGTGCAGTGCGTAAAGTACAGATACTGCGGTATTTCCCTTATATTCCTGCGTGCTGAAGTATTTTCAAGGCGCTACGTGTGACTTCTTGCAGATCAAAAGGTTCCTGCGTATACAGCCAGTGCAGATCATTCCAGCTTCTGAGCCAGGTCAGCTGCCGTTTGGCGAGTTGGCGTGTCGCAGCAAGCCCAGTATCCCGGAGTTGTGTGTCGGTGATGTGACCCGCCAGACAATCCCACGCCTGCCGATAGCCTACGGCCCGAATGGATGGTAAGTCCGGGTTCAGATCGCCTCGTTCATACAAGACGCGGACTTCATCGATCAAGCCCTCGGCCAGCATCCGGTCGAAGCGCTGTGCAATGCGCTGGTTGAGCACATCCCGTTCTTCCGGCATCAGGGCGAGCTGGATGGGGCGAAAAGGCAAAGGCGCGGAGTTTTGTCGTTTTTGCAGGAGTGACAATGGCGTTCCCGTTTGCTGGAACACTTCCAGCGCTCGAAGGATACGTTGGGAGTGGTTGGGGTGCAGACGAGCCGCTGTTTCGGGATCCGCCGCAGCCAGTTTTTCATGCATGGCTGGCCAGCCTGATTGTGCCGCCTCTGCAGTTAGCGCTGCGCGAATAAGCGGGTTAGCGGCGGGCAAATCAGCAATGCCCTCCAATAGCACTTTGAAATAAAGCATAGTGCCGCCCACCAGTAGTGGAATGCGCCCCGCTTGCGTAATGCTCTCCATTTCGCGCAAGGCATCTTCGCGGAACTGTGCTGCGGAGTAAGGTTCTGACGGGTCAAGAAAACTGATCAGACGGTGTGGTGCTTTTGCCAGTGTGACAGCATCAGGTTTAGCACTGCCGATATCCATCCCGCGATACACCAGCGCCGAATCCACACTGATAATGTCGCAAGGCAGATGTGCGGTGAGTGCGACAGCCAGATCAGTTTTGCCGGATGCGGTAGGCCCCATCAGGAAAATGGCGGGTGGCAGGGTTCCGTTGGGATTTGCTGATAACATGATGCAGAGTTTACAGGAGTGATCCATGAAAAGAGTTGTATTCAACCAGAAAGGTGGCGTTGGCAAGACCAGTATCAGTTGCAATCTGGCGGCCATCAGTGCGCAACAGGGTTATAAAACCTTGTTGATTGATCTGGATACGCAGTGCAATAGTTCCGAGTATTTACTCGGGCCTCACTATGCGGAGAAAACCAACACGGCTGCCGATTTTTTCAAAACTTTCCTCGGAATGTTTGGGCGCAAGCCCTATTTGCCGACTTTCTGTCATCCTACCCAGTATGGACGTCTGTCTGTGATGCCAGCCAGTCCTGAACTGGCGACTATCGAACGCGAACTGGAAAGCCGGCACAAGATTTATAAATTACGTGAAGCATTGACAGATTTGTCAAAGCATTACGATCGCATCTACATCGATACACCGCCGGCATTGAATTTTTATAGCAGTGCGGCACTGATTGCTGCTGATGCGCTGCTGATCCCGTTTGACTGCGACAGTTTTTCGCGACAAGCGCTCTACAATCTCGTCAATACCGTGACTGAAATTCGCGAAGACCATAACGAAGATCTGGTGATAGAAGGTGTGATTGTCAACCAGTTCAATCCTCAAGCTAAATTGCCGACTGATCTGATTGCGCAGCTTGTCGAAGATGGTCTACCTGTTATTGATAGCTATCTGAATGCATCCGTGAAGTTGAAAGAATCACGTGAAGCACATATGCCATTGATACATTTTGCACCGTCGCATAAATTGACGCAGCAATTTCTTGATGTCTACAATTTGCTGGAAGGTAATGCGCAGCAATCGAATGTCGTTTAATTAATACCCCGAGGCGAGAATGCATGAAAATATTAGGTGAGTTTAAAGAGTTTGCTATTAAAGGAAATGTAGTTGATATGGCTGTCGGCGTCATCATTGGCGCTGCATTTGGCAAAATAGTCACTGCCATGGTGAGCCAGGTCATTATGCCGCCAATTGGGCTTCTGCTAGGCAGCATGGACTTTTCCAGCCTTGCGATCGTTTTAAAAGAAAAAACCGATACAGCGGCAGCGGTCAGTATTAACTATGGTCTTTTTATCAATACTGTACTGGATTTCCTGATCCTGTCTTTTGTTATTTTTATGGTGGTCAAGCAGATAAATCGCTTCAAGAAAGAAGCGGAAGTATCGACAAAAGAATGCCCGAGATGTATCTCGGCTATTTCTATAAAAGCTACACGTTGCCCATGTTGTACATCGGAGCTTTAATAATTCAATGAAAAGACTGTTTTTATTGGTGGTTATTGTTCTGGCGGTTGCCGGTTGTGCGACATCGCCCACCGGGCGCAGCCAGTTGATGATGGTAAGTGATGACCAGATGGCGGCATCCGGGCAGCAGATGTTTGCCCAGATGAAACAGAAAGACACGGTTGTGCAGGATCGTGTGATGAGTGAGGAGGTTTATTGCATCGTGAATGATTTGCTGGCGCAATTGCCTGCGAATTGGCAGTCAGGTTGGGAAGTGCAGGTATTTGAAGATAAAACTGCGAATGCATTTGCCTTGCCTGGCAGGAAAATTGGGGTGAATACCGGCATCATTAAACTGGTAAAAAACGATTCGCAACTGGCTACGGTAATAGGGCATGAAATTGGTCATGTCATTGCGCGTCATGCCAATGAGCGTGCTTCCATGGGTATGTTGTCCCAGATTGGTCAGGAAGTGGCTGGTCAGATTAATCCTGCTGGTGCTGCGGTGTTCGGGCTCGGTGCACAAGTGGGCATTATGTTGCCCTACAGTCGTACACATGAAGCCGAAGCCGATGTTATTGGACAAAATTTAATGGCAAAGGCGGGATTTGATCCGCGTGAAAGTATCAGCTTATGGAAATTGATGGCGAAACAGGGCGGCGATAAACCGCCAGAACTTTTATCCACGCATCCTGCCAATGCCTCGCGTATTGAAGGCTTAACAGCGCATCTGTCAGTAACGATGCCTATGTACCAACAGGCGCAAGCTGCTGGGCGCAGACCGCACTGTAGTTCTTGAAGTAAATAAACGTTAAAACGATTAGCTTGATTTTTCTGCTTGCATAATTCGACAAAGACTTTCGGCATGCTCAGCGGCTTCTAGACCTAATGTGGTCAGGTAGCCGCCATCTGATTGCGTAATCAATCCTTTTTTATGCAGGCGTTTTGCGGCATCGACTTCAGTTTGCATGGCAGTTTTGTGAATCTTGATGCCGGCCTGTGTGCTGGATAAATCAAACAGCGACAAGATTTCCAGTTCTTCGATTATGTCAGAGTTATACGGCATGATGTCTTCCTTTCTGTTTATCAATCAATCGAGCATGCTGAGATCGCGCACGGCGCCTACATCGGCACTCATCGCGAGCATGGCGTAAGCTTTTAGTGCTGCTGATACTTTGCGTGGGCGTGGTTTAGCGGGTTTCCACGCATGTTTTCCCTTGGCCTCCATTGTGGCGCGGCGATGTGCCAGCTCTTCCATACTCAGCAAAACATCAATTGAACGATTCGGAATATCAATTTTTATACGGTCACCATTTTCAATTAACCCAATCGCGCCGCCAGCTGCAGCTTCTGGTGAAACGTGACCGATTGACAGGCCGGATGTGCCGCCAGAAAAACGCCCATCAGTTAACAATGCGCAAACTTTCCCCAGACCTTTTGATTTGATATAACTGGTGGGATACAGCATTTCCTGCATGCCTGGACCGCCGCGTGGACCTTCATAACGCACGATAACAATATCGCCCGCTTTGACCTTGTCTTCCAGAATGGCGTGCACTGCTTCATCCTGGCTTTCACAAATAAATGCTGAACCTTCAAACAGGAAATTATCTTCGTCAATGCCAGCTGTTTTTACCACGCAACCTTTTTCAGCAATATTGCCGTACAAAACAGCCAATCCGCCTTCTGAACTGTAAGCGTGTTCTATCGAACGAATGCAACCGTAAGCGCGATCATCATCCAGCGTATCCCAGCGCGTGCTCTGGCTGAATGCAGTTTGTGTTGGAATGCCGGCAGGGCCAGCGCGGAAAAAGGTTTTTACGCTTTCATCTTTAGTGAGAGTGATGTCCCATTTTTGTAAAGCATCTTTCAGGGTTTTGCTGTGCACGGTTGACACGTCTGTATGCAGTAAACCGGCGCGATCCAGTTCGCCGAGTATGCTCATGATACCGCCGGCGCGATGCACGTCTTCCATATGGTATTTAGGTGTACTCGGCGCCACTTTGCACAATTGTGGTACTTTTCTTGATAAGCGGTCGATGTCTTTTAACGTGAAAGACAATTCAGCTTCCTGCGCAGCTGCGAGCAAATGCAAAATCGTATTGGTGGAGCCGCCCATCGCCACATCGAGCGTCATGGCGTTTTCAAAAGCTTGGAAGGAAGCGATAGAGCGGGGCAGAACCGAATAGTCATCCTGTTCATAATGGCGTTTGGTGATTTCCACCACGTAGCGCGCCGCGTCGAGAAATAATTGTTGTCTATCACTGTGCGTGGCGAGTACAGAGCCGTTACCAGGCAAGGACAATCCCAACGCTTCGGTGAGGCAGTTCATGGAATTGGCAGTGAACATTCCGGAGCAGGAGCCGCAAGTCGGGCAGGCGCTGCGCTCGTATTCAGCCACTTTTTCATCGCTGGCATCGTCGCTGACAGCAATGACCATTGCATCGACGAGATCCAGTTTGTGGTCGCCGAGTTTGGTTTTTCCTGCTTCCATCGGACCGCCGGAAACAAACACACAGGGAATATTCAGGCGCAAAGCCGCCATCAACATACCGGGTGTGATTTTGTCGCAGTTGGAAATACACACCATGGCATCAGCGCAATGCGCGTTGACCATGTATTCGACCGAGTCGGCAATGATGTCGCGTGATGGCAGTGAATACAGCATGCCGTCATGTCCCATCGCAATGCCGTCATCGACTGCAATAGTGTTGAATTCTTTTGCGACACCGCCATGCTTTTCAATTTCACGCGCTACCATCTGACCGAGATCTTTCAGATGTACATGGCCGGGCACAAACTGTGTGAAAGAGTTAACTACAGCGATAATCGGTTTCTGGAAATCCGCATCCTGCATGCCAGTGGCACGCCACAAGGCTCGGGCACCTGCCATGTTGCGACCGGCGGTAGAAGTTTTTGAACGATAAACAGGCATGATTCAGATGCTCTTTTCTAGATAGATTTGATGAAAATTTTTGAATTGCGTTGATAGTTATACAGCTGCTGTTTTTTTGACGGCAGCTGATCCAGTTTCGCTGGAGCAAATCCCTTTTCTGTAAACCACTGGGCTGTTTGCGTGGTCAATACAAACAGTTTTTTCAGGCCACGTTTCTTGGCTAACTTTTCAACATGCGCCAACAACAAGGCAGCGCGTCCACCCTCCCGGTATTGCGAGTGCGTGGCAACACAGGCTACCTCTGCCATCTTGCTGTCTGTGTACGAATACAAAGCGATGCAGGCGGCAATCAGACCCTCATGTTCGATCACGGTGAAGTTATGAATCTCGGCTTCGAGAACTTCACGCGAACGGCGTACCAGAATGCCTTCAGCTTCCAGTGGCTGTATGAGTTCCAGAATGCCGCCCACATCATCCAGTGTGGCGGGGCGAATCAGCTCGGCGCTGTCATGTGCTACCAGCGTGCCGCTACCTTCCCGTGTAAACAGCTCCTGCAGCAAACTGCCGTTTTCTCGATAGCTGATCAGGTGTGCGCGATCAGTGCCATTTTCAACGGCTTTGGCACAGGCGCGTAGTGCGGCATAGTCGTAACCATTGCCGTGGCCTTTCTGTTTTTTAATCAGGTTTGAGGCTTGCGCCGGTTTTAATTCGCGTAAGAGCAGGTTTTTAGCGTCACGCACGCCTTTGTTTTCTGTGAAAGCAATTAACTTGTCTGCGCCGATAGCTTGCGCCACTGTTGTCGCAACATTCTCGATGCCGAGATTGAATATCTCGCCGCTGGCGGAATAGCCCAGGCAGGGCAGTACCACAATGGCGTGGTTGTCGAGAGCCAGATTGATAGCATCAAAATCGACGCGCCGCACTTCGCCGGTATAGTGAAAATCTACACCGTCCCGTACGCCAATCGGTTTGGCGGTAATGAAGTTGCCACCGGCCACACGAATTTGTGCGCCATGCATGGGCGAGTTGATAAGACCGGTGGACAATAATGCTTCGACATGCGAGCGCACGCTGCTAGCGGCTTCCACGACCAAAGGCAGAGCGGCGGTATCCGTCACGCGAACACCATGATGAAACGTGGGTTTGATCTGTGCTCTGCTCAAGGCGGTGTCGATCTGCGCGCGCGCACCGACAGCCAGTACCAGTCTCACCCCGAGGCTGTTAAGCAGCGCGATGTCGTGGACGGTGTGCAGGAAGTTATCGTCAAGCACGGCTTCACCGGGCAGCATCAAGACAAAGGTCTTGCCGCGATGGGCGTGGATGTAGGGTGCCGAGTGCCGGAACCAGTCCACCATGTTTCTGGCAGATGCCTGATTTTGGTCTGGATCGTGTTGCACGCTGCTGATCTCCTGTACTGTGGTGTCATTCTAGCAGTAGCGCCTGTTAGACGAGTAGGGCGCGGCAGATTTTTGACATACGATACGCGCAGTCCGTAAACCTTTCAGGTTCTTTATGTCATCAGACCATTTTCCCGACGAACGAGCTATTCATGATGCAAGCGATGAATCCGTTGTTGTGGCAGATGCCCTGCTCGGCATGGCCCGGTTAGCCGAGTCCCAACCCGCCAGAGAAGCAATAACCTTATCGCGCTGTTGGACTCCCGCTGCCCGTACCTATACCTATCACACGCATGTGCAAGTTCATGGCGTTGACAGGAATATCTTCAGTAAGGTTGTTGATTGCTTTTATTACGCTTCAACACTGCCGACACAGCCTTGGTACGCCGCATTTCTACGCGGATGTTGTGTGCCGCTTTCTCCTGCTACGGGCAGCGCGCGTGCGTTACTGTGTGTGCCTGAGTTTGATTTCGGGCTCGGAAAAGTGCATAGCTATCGCCAATTACTGAACGATTTTTCTGTCGCAGAACATTGCCATGTGTTGGTATTGCGTTCAGTCATCCATGCGCTGGATTTTCCAGCCAACACCGTACCGGCATTTACGCTGGCGCCTACCGGCGATGTCTTCCATTGGCAAGGTGGGGTTTTGCATTGGCACCATATCTGTACTGTTGCTGGCGTAGGTATTTTGCCTGCATGCATTGAACGGCATGTGATGAATGCACTGCGCTGGTTTCATCTGGATCAGGCTGAGCGAAAAGCTTACAGAGAAGAAGCTGAAAGTTTTATTTGCTGGGTGAGGAATGTGGAGCATGTAACTGCCACGTGGGAAACTATTTCCGCAGCATGACTTCCATAATTTCCGGGTATATATAACGGGCAAACCTGTCTGAACCTTCCTGGTTCCAGTGCCCGTCATAGGGAAAGTAAAGTGCTTGCTTTTGTGCTGGTGTCAGGTTGGAAAATGCACCTGCTCCATCCAGTAATTGCGCACCTAGTATTTCAGAAAACTCCGCCACATTGCCCGCTATCGGCAATTGGTTCACAGCTTCATTTTTATCCGGGATGCGTATCACAAAAACAGGCAGGTGATTTTTTTCGGCATACTGTTTGATATCGTGGATCAGCCGAAGATGTTGTACAGAAAAGCGACCGCGAGACAGGCTGTCATCAATAGTAGCAGGACTGTTGGTATTCAGCGTTTGATTCATGCTTCGACTCGCTTGATAGAGAGAAAATTTTTCGCGTGGATTGCTGAGCCATTCACCTGTTTTTTGCCAAGCGATCTGGGAAAGAAATTTCAGTGATGCGCTCATGTACGCTTGCCAGGGGCGAGGCAGCTCCGGATGCCATTCGCCGCGTGTGAATGCTTGCCATTGAGTGTGCGTGAATATATGTCCTTCGCTAGGTGACAGTAATGGCATGGCATCTTCATATGTAGCCGGTAAATTTTCCGGATCCCATCCAGCATTGCCGATTAACAGTTTATTCTGGTTTCTGGCTTCAAAAATCATGAAAGGACGGAAAAGATCATTAGCAAAGACAGGAAACACCAATGCATCCACTTGATAGTTTTCCTTGTCTAACACCTGCGTAACAATATTGCGCCAGTTAACCAGTCCGCCGCTATAGAGTGAAAGATTCAGCAGTTGCAAGGGCGGAGCTTGAGGCTTTGATCGGGCGATATCCTCCACTTTATCTGGCCAATTTATTGCCATGAATTGTTCGGTAGAAAAAGAATCGCCAACAATTGCGATGCGCAGTGCATGCGGGTCATGACGTTCTGGAAAAAAATCGTCCCGATCCTGGAATCCCTGATTATTGCCTTTGAATATGCCAGTATATTCAACTTCATTGTTACTGATACGCAACGTATTTGATGGTGTTGATGTTAATTTGTATCCAATAACAGGATCAAAATGGACGGTGTTTCCCAGTTCTTCGAAATACCATCCATCACGACTGGGTTTATTGATCAGACCATTGACATAGCAGTAGCTGAACAGCAACTCCGCTGCAAGATATGTAACAACAAAGGAAAGTATTGCCAGCGCAATATTTTTCACGCGGGCTGACATATAGCATTCATGTAATGGCCAAGCAGACTATAGGCTTTACATGCCCTATGCCGCATTGGATACTGGGCTACATTTTCGGTGTTTTTCATAGGATACCCATGACTACAGTTTTATTCGGTCGCCGAGCCCCGGCTGTGGTACTCAACACTATTGGGCGTACCGACTGGATTATGGCTGCTCTGGTGAGCGGTTTGTATCTTACCTATTTTTTACTCATCCAGCCCCAGGTAGCTGTCAATAATGGCGCAGGTTGGGACGGTGCGGATTATTTTCGTCTGGCGCATGGCGATTATTCTTCACCGGTATATCCCCTGGTCCAACGTATCGGTTTGCCATTATTGGCAGGGCGCTGGCCTTCATCCGACATCATGCTGAACTTCAGGATACTGAACGCAGCACTGGCGTGGCTGCATGGTGTGGTGACATGGATTTTACTGGCGGCTTTAATAAAACCCGATAGATCATGGCTGCGAATTCTGGCATGGATGATGATCTGTGCCATTCAAGTTGCGCCAATCCCGTTGGCAGTCTGGTATCCCGTACAAAATGATGTGGCGGCTGCTTTTTTCAGTCAGTTGCTGTTGTTGGCTTTGTTGTCTGGCTATTGTCAGTGGTATTTGTTAATCGTGCTATTTTTTCTTGGCACATTGTGCAGGGAAAATTTTGCGCAATATGCAATATTTTTTCTGTTTCGCTGGGATATTTTTTGGGATAGAGGCATAAGTGCCGTAAAAAATATTACAGGCATGATATCAGTGAATTGGCGTGAGGCATTGAAGTTGCTGTGCCCTTCGATTGCCGGATATGTCGCGGCGACACTGATCGTTAACAATTTTGTGAAGAAAGGTATGACCATTGAAGATCGTTTCAGATTCTATATTGATGGTGTTGCCTGGCATCACTTGACGGATTTTGCCTTGTCCATGATTGGCGTGCTGTCCTCGATCTGGCTGTATCGATTCGCACTCTGGGTAGCGGGTATCAAGTTGCGCGATGCGCACATACTGCCGGTGGCACCTACCTGTATCATCATGCTGGTGTTCTTTATTATCTCTTTGGGTGGTGGCACTAACACAGAGCGTTATCTGTATTGGATATTGCCATTTCTCGTGATTCAGTCGGTCAATACTATTGATTATCTGGTGCGCCACCGATATCTGGCAGCGCTGATGGCATGTCTGTTTTATTCGGTATTCATGCAGCGCACTTTTATGCCGATTCATCCTGCTGCACTCGAAGGTTGTTCGCCGCTGAACATACTGATGGGCAGTTCTGCATTTATGGGTCACTTCGGGCAGCAATGTGAATCCAATGGCATGAGCACTATCCTGTTTTTTGTATTTCTGGTATTACCTGTGTTGGCTTTGTTGGTGCTGTGGTCGCCAAGAAAAGCCGGTGGCGCAGTAACGATGGAGCGTGTTGGTGAAAATTGATACAACAATGGTGCTCGATAACCCAGCCGCTGCTGCGGCGTTGGCGCAACAACTCGAAGCGGTTGGCTACGACGGTATTTACAGTTTTGAAGGGCAGCACGATCCTTTTTTGCCATTGGCGCTGGCTTCACAAACTACCAGCACCGTGCAACTGGGTACGGGTATCGCAGTGGCATTTGCCCGTAACCCTATGTCATTGGCTTATCTTGCCAACGATATGCAGTTACTGAGTCAAGGGCGTTTTATTTTAGGATTAGGTACACAAATCCAGGCGCATATTGAAAAGCGCTATAGCAGCACATGGAGTCAGCCTGCTGCGCGACTGCGGGATATGGTGTTGGCAATTCGCGCAATATTTTCTGCCTGGCAAACGGGTGATCGTTTGCGTTACGAAGGTGAATTTTACAAGCATACATTGATGACCCCGGCGTTCAGCCCCGGTGCGAATCCTTACGGTATTCCGCCCATTTATTGCGGCGGTTTCGGACCGAAAATGACCGAAGTGGTCGGTGAGGTTGCCGATGGATTTATTGCTCACCCATTCCATACGCCGGAATCAATTCAACAGATTACTTTGCCGGCTTTGCAAAGAGGTTTTTCTAAAGCAGGAAAAAATCGTAAGGATTTTACGCTCGCAGTGAACCTGATTATCGGTACAGGTGATAGTGAGGAGTCGCTCGGAGAAGCGCGTGAAAAAATTCGGCGTCAAATTGCTTTCTACGGTTCAACACCGGCCTATCGACCAGTGCTGGATGTGCATGGCATGGGTGAGTTACAGACTCAGTTGAATATTTTGTCAAAAGACGGTCACTGGGATGCAATGGCCGCTTTGGTTTCTGACGAACTGCTGGATGCGGTTGCTATTGTATGTCCGCGAGAAGAGATGGCAGAAAAAATTCGGGCGCGCTGTGAAGGTGTGTTTGATCGTGTCAATCTGGTGGCGCGTTACACACCGGATGCTGCGGATTGGGCGGATGTGGTTTGTGCGTTGAAACAGCTACAGTGATCCAACGGTAGGTCTGCCAAAATAGTAACCTTGGATAAGATCAAAGCCCATGTCCTGACAGGTTTTCACTTCTGCTTCACTTTCCAGTCCTTCAGCAAGTGTGAGAATGCCCATGTTATTTGACAGGGTCACCAACGATTGCACCATGTTGCGTTTGGCAGGTGGCGCTTTGTCTATATTGCGTACCAGGCTGACATCAAATTTCAGATAATGTGCCGGCGCTTCAACCAGCTCAATGAATCGTGCTTGTCCCGCTCCAAAATCGTCATAAGCCAGTTTGATATTCAGACCATCCAGTTCGCGACAGATTTTTTTCATATCTGCCAGGCTGGGAACGGCCTTTTCGTGTATCTCAAGCACCAATGCCATGTAGGGATGCGCTTTGCGAATTTTGGCCATCTGCAACAGTAACAGTCTGGCGTAGCGTAGTTCATCAGGATGCACGTTCATGAAGAATGCAGCATCGGTGTCGAAAGTGGCTGCAGTTGCTACGCCGATATCTCGAAACAGCTGGCTCAGGTGCATCGGCAGACTGTTGACACTTTCTGCTATGCGAAATAATGGGCCAGGGTTTTCTGGCAGGGATGGGTGTTGACCGCGCCCTAGAATTTCATAGGCAAATACTTCGCCGCTCACAGCATGCACGATGGGTTGAAAAGCGGACGCTACCATTTTCCGTTGTACCAGCTCTTGTAATTCGCGTATGCCGGCAGGCATATTTTCTGAAAGCGCCGAGACGTCAATAAAAGCGGCGTGTCTTACGGTGGGGTCAGCGGATTTTTTGATGGTATCTTTGATTAATCTGGCTTCAAAGTCAGCAAAGTGAAGTATGTCGCCATGTTGCAGTGCAGTTTTCGTATCAATTTTTTTTCGGTTAATGAAAGTGCCATTAGTGCTGTTGTTGTCACGCAGAAAAAGTTGGCCGTCCTGCTGGGTAATTTCTGCATGTAATCTTGAGGCTTTGCTGCTGGGTATGACAAATTCAATATCCGGCTCTCTGCCGATCCTGAAAGGAAAAACATTAATGTTCAGGCGGCTGAGTATATTCTCCCCGCTGAAATAACCTTCCAGATGCCAAGTGTCGTGCAGCATATTGTCAATCAAGATAATGTTTGGCAGATGATAGTAGCATGGCTGATTCAGCTATCCAGCATGCAGACTTCAAGTTGCAGTTTTTTTGCAATTTCAGTGCTATTGGTATCACTCATGACTGCAGTATTGGCTTTGTCCGGTGTCAGATAGGCCGCGCCAACGCGTTGTAAATCCTGACCGGTGACAGCCAGAATGCGCGAGCGAAACTGACGGCGAACGTCATCGGTTCTGCCAAATAAACGGTTGTGGAAAGCACCTTTCGCTTCGCCAGCGGGCGATCCGGGCTTGTCGAGTGAGGCAACCACGCCCAGGATTGATTCTTCTATCGCTTGTGCTGCTGGTGTTGTGTCTGTCAACCAATCGATAGCGCGATCAAAATCGTCCAGTGTTTCAGATAACCTTGGGTCACGGTAGGAATACATTCTGAATGCCCCCAACATGCTGTCCTGACTGGCGCCGCCGCCGTAGGCGCCGCCCTGCTCACGTATAGCGCGGTGTAAGAAGCCGTTGCGTAGATAGCCGCCCAATACGGTAAGCGCTGCCGCATCGGGATGATTCATTGCCACCGTTGGCCATGCGCGCGAACAGAAATTTACCTGCGTGCTGGTCTGCCACATTTGTTTTACGGTGCGTGGTAAATACGGCAGTGATAATGCTGTTCCTCTGGTAGGCAGGGCATGTGCCCATAATTGTTGCATGCTGACAGTGCAGTCAGCTAAACGCTCATGTTCGGCTATGAGCAGTAATTGTGAAGATTGCGCCAGCATTTTTTTATGCAGTTGCAATAAATGATGGGAAAATTTTTCCAGGGCTTGTTGATCATCCAGTGAGCGATCCAGTTTTTTCATCGGTATGACGCCAGCGAGCCCTGTCACTTCATGCTGGAAATGCGCCAGTGGGGACATACCTGCGGTGGCAGCTGCCATAGCGAGACCGTGACCATTACTGGCGAGGCTGCGCTCACGGCGTGTGCGCATTTGTGCCATTAATTCACGCAGGCGCTGATGTTCATCAAACCGTGCTAGTTGCCATGTGTCGAGTAGTAGTTGTCCTGCAGCGTGTTGATTGCGCGCCAGTGCTTTCATCGACAACACCAGGTATCCCTGCACAATTTGCACATCATCAATTGCGCCACGCATACTCGGATAGGCACTGATTCCGCCACAGAGTGCGGCTTGCCGATGTTGTGTTTGCAGATAATCCTGTGTGCCATTGCCGACTTCCGTCAAGCAGGCGGTATACAGTGGCAGTAACGTCATTTCCTGTGCGGTGAGTGCGGGCAAGTTGATAATTAATTGTTGGTAGACGAGACCGTTAGTGCCTGCACTAAACGCTGTCAACGGCAACGGATCTGTGATGCTATTGCTGGCTTGCGGGATCAGCATATCGGCGGGAACGTCTTGCAGTGTGACCCGTGGCAAAATATTTTCATCCAGCACTGCTTCTTGTCTGACTTGCAAAGCCTGGCTCTGCTTGATGATGTCCTGACAATCAGCTTCACTAAGTGCTGCGCGAATGGAAGCCAATCGTGCCGCTTCAGTTTCATCACGACGTTTTGACAAGTTTTGATCCGGCGTGAGTGTGAGTGTCACACGGTGTGTGTTTTCCAGCAGCAATTCACGCACCAGACGTTTAATGAAAGCGGGGTCGCGTGCCTCATGTTGCAAGGTTGCCAATGCGGGCTCCAGATCCAGCAGGGAAACAGGGTCGCCGCGGTGAGTCGCGCTATTCAGTGCGTGCAAAATCAGTTGCAAGCCATAGGGGTAACCATCGCCGCCGATTTCGCGTTGTTGCAATTCCAGTTGGTGTAAACAGGCATCAATCTGCGCCTGCGGCACGCCTTTTTCAGCGATGTTTTTCAATACATCGAGGATCAGGTATTCCACTTGACCAGTATGTTCAGCTTCTGATCCTTCTAGCCCGGCCATAAACAGCAATTCTTTTTGTGAATCTTCCAGACCGCATAAAGGGGATGGTGATGTGCCGAGCGAAGACGTTTCCAGCGCTTGCTGTAACGGCGATGCTGCGTTGTCCAGCAACACAGCGGTCAATAATTGCGCTTGTAAATAGGATTTCAGATCTGCGCTGTGACCAAGCAGCCAGGCCGTCACAATATGGGTTTTCCCGTGTGTGTCTGCTTCATCCAGCGCGTAGGATTCTTCAACATGAATGGGTGCAAGATAACGTTTCTCATCCGGCACGCTAATTAAATGATCGGATTTTTCAAAACGGGATAATGCCCGGGATTCAAATTTTTCTTGCTGCTCAGCAGCGGGAATATTGCCAAATGTCATAAAGATGGCATTGGACGGGTGGTAGTGGCTGCGGTAGAACGATACCAGTTGCTCGTAAGTCAGATCAGGAATGCAATCCGGTTCGCCACCGCTGTTATGGTGGTACGTGGTGGTGGGGAATACATACTTCGACAAGGTTTGCCACAGTGTGGAGGTGACAGAACTCATGGCACCTTTCATTTCGTTAAACACCACGCCTTTGAACGTCAGTGGTGAATTGGCATTGTCCATCTCTTCAAATTCAAGACGGTGACCTTCCTGTGCAAAATCCAGTGGATCGAGTGTGGCAAAAAATACCGCATCCAGATAAACATCGAGCAGATTATTGAAGTCCTGGCGGTTCTGGCTGGCAAAAGGATAGGCGGT
Organism: Pseudomonadales bacterium; assembly: GCA_035430085.1. Classification (GTDB taxonomy): domain Bacteria; phylum Pseudomonadota; class Gammaproteobacteria; order Pseudomonadales; family UBA7239; genus UBA7239. Next base: position 5,305 of record DAOMGA010000001.1, on the reverse strand, counting down.
CCAGTCTGAACTGGTGAATGCATTCATGAATGTATTCAATGATCGCCGGGTCATCAGGAAAAATGGATCGCGTACGGGATATTTTTCACTGCCGCACAAAGCGGTATGTTCAAGAATATGGGCGACTCCCGTGGAGTCATGTGGCACAGTCCGCAGGGCTACGAGAAAAACATTTTCATCATTATCTGCGGCAAGATGAATGTGCTGTGCGCCAGTTTTTTTGTGACGATATTCTTCAATACGGATGTTGAGTGCGGGGATTTCCTGGCTGCGTAACCACTCAAAAGCTGCATGCGCGGATGTAGTATCTGAAGAGGAATGATTGGAGGCAGTAGACATGTATGTATCCTGGCTGGAATAGCGTTAGGCAATAGTTTATGCCTGTTGTCATCAGTGTAGCGTTATTTTTATTTCAAACCATACTGGCCAGTCTTTGCCTGTCAGTAGCAGTGACTTGGTGGCAGGATTCCACGCCAGTCCGTTCAGTACTTGCTCGCCATCGTGGAAAGGCATATAGCGTACGAGTTCAGCAGACAGTTTTTCAAAATTGAATTGGCCTTTTAAACGCCCCGTCTTTCCATCGATCACGAGCACGTTATCACGGTGCCAGACGTTGGCAAGGATATCGCCATTCACCCACTCCAGCTCATTAATATCTTTCAGTGGCTGACCGCTGTCATCCGTTACCACCAGTGTGCGTACTGTTTTTCCATTATGCGGATCAAGAAATCGTAATGTATCTGAACCATCGCTCATGATAATCGAACGACCGTCGGTGGTAAGGCCCCAACTATCGCCGTTTATCTGGAGTGTTTTTAATGGATGCAGGTTGGTGTCATACACAAAAATTTCCCGTGACTTCCAGCTGGATTGATACAGCTGCTTGTTCAGGTAAGTCAGACCTTCGCCAAATACATCCTCGCGCAAGACATGTTGTTTTTGTATGGTGAGTGTATTGGCGTCGTAGGCAATAATTTGTGACTGACCAAAACGTCCTGTGCTTTCAAATAATTGCTGATCCGCGTAAACCAGCCCTTGGGTAAAGTGATTGGGTGCGCGACTGATGGTGCGCAATAACTGCCAATCCAGTGTCGGTGTATCTGCATGCGCACTCAAAGTTAGCGAGCAAAGACATAGCCATGTAAATCCGAGTAATTTATACATTTTTCGCGACATATAGATTCTCGGAAAATTGTCTGAATAGTGTACCTTGTTGTGGGGCAGAGCTGATGTCTATGATTGAGTGGTGCCAGTCAAATTGCAAATGTGCCGCATGCAAATAACCACGATCTGCTGCTGTGCCGCCATAGCGTGTATCGCCCAGAATCGGGCTGCCCAGGGCTTTCAACATGACGCGTAACTGGTGTGTGCGGCCGGTTTGTGGCTGCAGTATAAATACCCGTAAGTTGGGCGCGAGCGAGTGCGATGTAAAACGAGTGATGGCGGGATTGGCTTTGCTGTGCAGCAATTTCCAGTTTCCATCGCGTGTGCGCTGCATATCACCAGAAATTGTTCCTTGTTTTTTTGAGGGTCTTTTATCAGAAATAGCGAGATAGGTTTTTTTGATAGCGTGTGATTCAAAAAGCTTTCCCAGTTGTTGGGCTGCCGGTTTGTTGCGTGCGACTAACAAGAGGCCAGAAGTGATTTTGTCCAGCCGGTGCACAGGGAATAGCGTTTCATTTGGGTGGAGTTCAGTGAGCTGTGCGAAAAAACCGGCGCCGTCTTCGCTGTGAAAGCTGATACCGGCCGGTTTATCGAACACGAAAAAATCAGCGTGTTCAAAAATAGGGATCACTCCCTTCTCCATGTTGTACCCACTCGTGAATCTTCCAGCACTACGCCTTGCGCTTTCAGTTCATCCCGGATCTGGTCGCTGCGCGCAAAGTTTTTATCCGCTTTTGCTTGTATACGTTCAGCAATCAATGCTTCGATACTGGCTATATCCAGTTCATTAGTGCCACCGGCTTGCAAAAAAGTGTCGGGATTATCTTGTAATAAACCCAGTACTGCGCCCAGTGATTTAAGTATGGTTGCCGTGGCGATTGATCGCGTTATGTTGAGTTGGCGTGCCAGATCAAACAGCACAGCGATGGCTTCCGGTGTGCCGAAATCATCGTCCATCACTTCAATAAAACGAGCAACTTCCTGCTGATTTGTATCCAGTTCTGCCAGTGGCAATACAGGAATATTTTCCAGCCCGCGCAATGCGGTATAAAAACGCTCCAGTGCGCCGCGTGCAATTTGCAGATTGTCTTCCGAGTAGTTGATGGCGCTGCGATAGTGGCTGGACAGCAAAAGATAGCGCACTACTTCTGGATGGTACTGGTCAAGAATTTCACGGATAGTGAAAAAGTTGCCGAGTGATTTCGACATTTTTTCGTTATCCACGCGCACCGCGCCAGCATGCATCCAGTAATTTACATACGTTTTCCCAGTCGCTGCTTCTGATTGTGCAATTTCATTTTCATGGTGCGGGAAGGGTAGATCGGGTCCGCCGCCGTGAATATCAAAAGATTCGCCAAGGCAGCAAGTCGACATGGCTGAACATTCAATATGCCAACCAGGACGACCCTCTCCCCACGGAGAAGACCAGGAGACTTCCCCTGATTTTGCTGATTTCCACAACGCAAAGTCGCGCGGGTCGCGTTTGGCTTCGTCTACATCAATGCGTGCACCTGCCAGCAATTCATCCACATTTTTACCGGATAATTTGCCGTAGTTGGCAAACTTTTCCACAACGTAATAAACGTCACCATTGCTGGCATGGTATGCATAACCGTTATCAATCAGCTGCTGTACCATCGCAATAATCTGTTCGATGTACGAGGTAGCGCAGGGTTCGATATCCGGGCGTGCCACGCCGAGTCGTGCTTCGTCTTCGTGCATGGCGTGGATAAATCGTGCAGTAAGTGCTGTGTATGCTTCGCCGTTTTCATCCGCGCGTTTCAATATCTTGTCATCGATGTCGGTGATATTGCGCACATAAGTCACATGCCAGTTGCGAGCACGCAGGTAACGTGTAATCGCATCAAATGCTACCAGCACGCGGGCGTGGCCTAAGTGACAGTAGTCATACACTGTCATACCGCAGACGTACATGCGGATATGGCCGGGAATCAGCGGCACAAATTCCTGTTTCTGGCGAGCGAGCGTATTATAAATTTTCATAGATATATTTTTTTCAAGAGTCAGCTCATTTACCAAACGTATCGCGCAGGCTAATCGTGCGATTGAAAACAGGTTTTCCCGGTTTGGAATCGTAACGGTCAGCACAAAAATAACCTTCACGCTCAAACTGGAAGCGTGATTCAGCTGCGACATTTAGCAGGCTGTATTCAGCTTTTGCTTGCTGCACGGTCAGTGATTGCTGGTTGATAAAATCCAGAAAGGATTTATCTTTATCGGCTTCCGGGTTTTCTACTGTGAACAGTCGATCGTACAAACGCACTTCAGCATCGACGCAATGCGTGGCGGATACCCAGTGAATTACACCTTTTACTTTGCGGCCATCTGCCGGATTCTTGCCGTGAGTGTCAGGATCATAGCTGCACAGCAGCTCGATGATCTCGCCATTGGCGTTGCGAATCACTTCGTCAGCGCGAATCACATAGGCATTGCGTAAACGTACTTCCTGGCCGAGTATCAGACGTTTGAAGTCTTTCTCGGCTTCTTCACGGAAATCATTTTTATCGATAAATAATTCTTTTGTAAAAGGGAGTTCGCGCGAACCCATGTCTTCGCGTTGGGGGTGATTGGCAGCAGACAGTTGCTCGACTTTTCCAGCTTCAAAATTACTGAGGGTGATTTTCAACGGATTGATGACACACATGGCGCGTGCGGCGTTTTTATCCAGATCATCGCGGATAGCAAATTCCAGCATGCCGACATCCACTGTGCTGTCACTGCGCGTGACGCCGATCATGTCACAAAAATTGCGCAAGGCGGATGCAGTCACGCCACGGCGACGTAAACCGGCAATCGTCGGCATGCGTGGATCATTCCACCCACTGACGATATTTTCATCCACCAGTTGTTTGAGTTTACGTTTGCTGGTGATGGTGTAATTCAGGTTTAAACGCGCAAATTCGTATTGGCGTGGGCGTGCCAGTGCAGGCAAATGATCATTGCCAAAAAGATTGTCGATAAACCAGTCGTACAACGGTTTGTGATCTTCAAACTCCAGCGTACAAATGGAATGCGTGATGCCTTCAATGGCATCCGATTGGCCGTGCGTGAAATCGTAGATCGGGTAAATGCACCATTTGTCGCCGGTCTGGTGATGATGGGCGCGGCGGATGCGGTAGAGAATGGGATCGCGCAGGTTCATGTTGGGGCTGGCCATGTCGATCCTGGCGCGCAACACGCACTCGCCATCGGCAAAGGCGCCGTCTTTCATCTGCGTAAACAGTGTGAGATTTTCTGCGATGCTGCGCTGGCGAAACGGGCTGTCTTTACCTGGCTCGGTCAGGGAGCCGCGGTATTCACGTGCTTGTTCTGGCGTGAGATGGCAGACGTAGGCCTTGCCTTGCTCGATAAGATTGACGGCCCAAAGGTACAGCTGGTCAAAATAATCAGAGGCGTAATGTACCTCCCCGGACCATGCAAAACCCAGCCAGCGCACATCTTCCTGTATTGACTGGATGTACTCGTCACTTTCTTTTTCCGGGTTGGTGTCATCAAAGCGCAGATTGCACAGACCACCAAATTCTTCAGCCATGCCGAAATTGAGGCAGATCGATTTGGCGTGACCGATATGCAAGTAGCCGTTGGGCTCAGGCGGAAAGCGGGTATGTACCTTGCCACCATTGAGCCCGGCTTCTACATCGGCAGCGATAATATTGCGGATGAAGTGGGCGGGTTTGGCGGCATCCTTCAATTTAAAGTCACCTGATTTTGTACTGTTATTACTCATGTCGGGGGAAAAGTCCTGTCTGGCTAGACTACATTGAAGCCCGCCCGTCAAGTTTGGCGCGGGCGGCGCAGAGGGCGTATTATAGCCGCCCATTCCATCGACCATACACACAGGAAGCATTATGTCAGCAGACTTACACCACGTTGTTTTGCATACCACGCACGGTGATATCACTCTTGAGCTGGATGCTGCCAAGGCGCCAGCCACCGTTGCCAGCTTTATGGAGTATGCCCGCAGTGGGTTTTATGCTGGTACGATTTTCCATCGCGTGATCGATGGCTTCATGGTGCAAGGCGGCGGCATGGATGAAAACATGAACCAGAAAAAGACCGGTGCTCCCGTCAAGAACGAAGCCAATAACGGTTTGAAAAATGATGTGGGCACGGTAGCGAT